>JBDSBG010000048.1:0-3777 GCA_039921685.1 Ferruginibacter sp. | reverse complement strand
TATAGTAAAATAATTTCGTCCTGGGTTCAGAGTTTCGGTTTTTCGCCATCATCGCTTTGGTTAGAAGCATAGGCTGGAATTGGTTCTTTTGGTCTTCTTAGGATTTAAGATTCATGTTCGGTTTTTGCTTTTTCACTGTATTGGCAGCTTAGGCGGAAATTGGATTTTAGTTCGGTCTTCGTTAGGATTTGGATATGCTGTTCTTGTTTTTTGCCATCATCGCTTTTTAAGGCATAGGCGGATTGGATTTGGGTCTTCAGTTTTCAAGGGATAATTCGATTATATAAAGAACTTTGTTTAAAATTTAAAAGAAGTTGACTGATACTGGATTCGGTCTTTTGGTTGGATGTTGGATTAAGTTCTGGGTTTTATCAGGGATCTTTGGATAATGATTGATATTTATTTAATGCCTATCAATCAACTTCTGGTACAAAGATGCGGCGAAAATAAGGACTGTGCAAGAGCGGTATTGCGCTGTTTTCGCAATGAAGTAATTACCGTGCTGTTCGTAAATAGACGTAAGGATGCGTCGTTAAGTTACTTGAAGGTAAATAGTAGAAGTACGTGTTTTGAGAATTTGATCATTTGGTGATTTGCTGATGGGATAATGAAAGCGTTTTCGTTTTGGAACTGTTTTTCATCATCATATCACCCAAATCGTCAAACACCAATCATCAAATCATCAAATCATCAATCACCAAATCATCAAATCATCAAATCATGATTTGACTTTTTCCAAATAATTAACTTATACCTCCATTGCGGGAGCATATCGCTTCCCTTATTTCCATAACTTGAAAAAAATTTGGCCACTAAGGAGATGAGATATTTGTATTTTTTAATGATAGGAGTTGTTTTTTGCAATTACACGATCGCCCAGGAGAAAGGGACTCGTCCAAAAATAGGGCTCACACTTAGCGGTGGTGGTGCCAAGGGGCTTGCACATATCGGAATTCTCCGGGCCATTGATTCTGCCGGGTTAAAAATTGATTATATAACAGGAACAAGTATGGGCGCCATCATCGGCGCCTTATATGCAGTGGGCTACTCGGGTGAGCAAATAGAAAAAATATCAAGAAAAACGGACCTTGATATTTTATTGAGCAACCAGGTGTCTCTTCGTTCATTGTCGGTAGAAGAGAAAGAAGAATACGGAAAGTATGCGATCGAATTGCCCTACATCAATAACAAGCTTCGATTACCTGGCGGATTGCTGGATGGGCAGGAACTTTCATTCAAATTCTCCGAATTATTTTATCCAGTTCATAACATCAATGACTTCAATAAATTTAATATTCCTTTTAGATGTATTGCTTCCGACATCAGCACCGGCCAGGCCGTTGTGCTTGATAAAGGAGATATTGTTACAGCCTTAAAAGCAACCATGGCGATACCAACCATTTTTACACCGATTGAGTATGATGGAAACAAATTGGTTGATGGTGGCCTTACAAGAAATTTTCCAGTTAGAGATGTAAAAGCAATGGGAGCGGATATTGTGATTGGCAGCACCGTAACAGCAGGCTTGTCGGGTAAAGAACATCTCAATTCTTCACTTGATATATTGCTCCAGCTTGCATTTTTTAAAGAAGCAGAAGATTATAAAACGGAGTTACCACTCTGTGATATTTGTGTGAAACATCCTTTGGAAAAGTATACAATGGGAAGTTTTAGCAATGCTTCTAAATTAATTGAGATTGGGATTAAAGATGGACAAAATATCTATCCCATGTTGAAACAACTGGCAGATTCGCTTGATAGAATATATGGCCCTTCCGATTTCAAAGTAAACAGGTTGCCAGCGCCTGATTCTGTTTTAATAACAGAATACGAAATAATTGGATTACAAAAAACAACCAAAACTTTTTTCCTGCATTCAATGGATATGCAAATGAATAAACGGTATGCAGAGCCCGGCATTTCAAAGTACGTACGGCGTGTCTTCAGTACACGCTACTATAGCAGTATTAATTATTTCCTGGAGTTAAAAGCAGATAGTTCTGTCAAGATCATTTTTGTTGTCAAGGAAAACCCATCTACTTACGCAAAGCTCAGTGTTCATTACAATGATTTCGCAGGCATCAGTGTGATAACAAATCTTACTACCCGTGATTTGTTCTCCCGTTATTCCCGTAGCCTCGCTACCGTTAGTATCGGGCAGAATACACGTTTGAAGGGAGAGCATTTACAATACTTCGGTTATAAAAAAAATATTGCAGTTATTGGGAAATTTCAGTTTGAAAGTTTTAAACTGAACCATTATGCTGATTATACAAAAACGGGGCAGTACAGGCAATTGAATTATTTGGGAGAACTGAAAGGAGAATATTCAAACAATCAATCAGTACTCGTAGGGGTCGGCACACGGTTTGAACGAATACAATTCAAACCGCTGATCTTAACCAGTTATGAAGTAAGTGGAAAGAATGATTTTTTCACCACACTTGCTTACCTGAAAGTGAACACGCTTAATAAATTCCTTTACCCTTCGAGGGGCGTAAAAATAAATGCCGAGTTTGGATTTGTTTACAACCAGAAACCAAAAATTAATTTCATTGCCAATGGCTCGCCGATAACGAACCTGGATTCGCTGGGTATCAGTTACGACAATTATCAAAAAATGTTCCTGAGTGCAGAAGAATATATTCCCCTGAGTGGTAAGTTTACACTTTATGTAATGCTTCAATCGGGTATTAATTTTAATTATAAACAAAACCTGGTAAACAACTTCCAGATTGGCGGCTTAACGAAAACCATTAGGAATCAAATCATTTTTGCTGGCCTTGCCGAAACCACAATCAGCGCACCCAGCGTGACATCACTCATGCTGGGCCTTAATTATAAATTGTCAAAAAATATTTATATCATGGCAAAATCAAATGCACTTGTAAATAATTTTATCAGCCGCGACTACCAATTAAAATTTGACGAATGGATAACAGGGCATGCACTCACTTTTGCATATAATACACCAATTGGGCCACTTGAAGTTAGTGCGATGTATAGCGACCAGTCAGGTAAAGTAATCACCTATGTGAATTTCGGAGTTCCGTTTTAAGGGGAATTAAATATTATTTCCCGGGGCTTGTTAGTTTCAAAAAAGAGGCAATGCCCCGAAAATTAGAATAGGTGCACCAGTGGGTAAGTTTGTT
Source organism: Ferruginibacter sp. (assembly GCA_039921685.1). GTDB lineage: Bacteria > Bacteroidota > Bacteroidia > Chitinophagales > Chitinophagaceae > Ferruginibacter. The sequence goes on along the minus strand of JBDSBG010000048.1, from coordinate 625 downwards.
TTTCATCAAACTTTAAAAAAAGAATCGATCATTTTCGTTGTTGTTATTTCTCCAGAAAATTTGTTTTATCCGAGCCCGCTAAGATTATTGATGTCGGCTCTAGGTCCGGCTCAAAATCCGGAGCCTCACATTCCTGCCAATACTCTACTATTTTTTTAATTGTGCTTTGCAGCTTTTCAAAACTGTTTGGCTTTACAAAGAATCCCTGCACCGATTGTGAATAGGCTGCAACGATTGATTTCTTTGACGAAGCAGTTGTAAAAAATAAATAAGGGATACATTTCAGATTTAAATTTTCATTTAAATTTATTTTTTCCTTCAATTCAAATCCGCTTAACTTAGGCATGTTTATATCTGAAAGGATGAGAAAGGGTTTAATATCTGTGTCAATAAGATATTGCAGTGCTTCTTCGCCATCAGAAAAATAAATAATATCCTTTGTGTAATTAAGATTTTTGAAAATGTCAATTAATATTTCCTGGTCTTCGGAGTCATCTTCAATAACGATAATGGGTCCATTTTTGTTCATGTTTTATACCTTAAACGGTTAAAGCCGGTGAAGCTATGTTTTATTATTTGATAATCAAGAATCACCTACGAAATATAACAAAGCATACGGATCTCC
>JBDSBG010000047.1:0-17358 GCA_039921685.1 Ferruginibacter sp. | reverse complement strand
GAATTTTGCATGCAAATATCCCTGTACGAAATAAACATCGTTCTCATTTTCGGCAAAGATATGTGGCACGAGCCTTTTATCAAGGTACACACTTACTTTACCTGTGAGCTGGCTAAATTTCAGGTCGGCAGAAAAATCTTCATCATTCGCTTCGGCATTCTGCCAGAAACCATGCTGAGGGCTGAAAAATTTACCGAAAGCGGGAGCTGCTTTCCCGCCAATTTTCAGGCTGGTATTTAAGGTAATTACAAGTCCCGTAGTTATTGCTGCGGATAAAACAAAAAGAAATATTCTCATAATTTGGAAGTATGATGTAAAGTAAAATAAAAAAAGGTAAAGCCGGCTGCGTTTTTTATTTTTGCGCATGGCTGAAACCTTTAGTGAACATACAAAAAACATCCTTGGTTTGCAATTGCCAACTGATCCACGCTGGGTAAACCTGGCAGAAATTCAATTGGAAGAAATACTCACCGACCATGCTTATTGCGAGCAGAAGGCTGCAACAACCTGCATTTCGCTGATACAAAAAAATCCTGACAAGGAGTTGATGGTGGAAGAACTCAGCCCAATTGTGACCGAGGAATGGGGACATTTTAGGATGGTGCTCGCTGAGTTGAAAAAAAGGAACCTGAAACTTGGCAGGCAACGTAAAGATATTTATGTGAATAAATTATTGCAGTTCCAGAAAAAAGATGGCAGCCCGAATGAACGGTTCCTCGACCAGATGCTCATTATGGCGTTGATAGAAGCAAGAAGTTGCGAACGTTTTAAAAGACTGAGCGAGGGGCTCGATGATGAATATATGAGAAACTTTTACCGCAAATTCATGGAGAGCGAAGCGGGGCATTATACATTGTTCATCACACTTGCTGAACATTATCAGGATAAAAAAATTGTGAGGAAGCGATGGATGGAATGGTTGGAATATGAGAAAGAACTGATGGGAACTGAAGAAGTGAGAGGTGACAGGATACATTAACTAAAGGTTGAGATTCGGTGAGATGTCAACTGGCCGAGATGTCAACTCATCGAGATGTCAACTCAGCGAGATGACAACTCGCCGAGATGTCAACTCACCGGGATGTCAACGCAAATGATTCCACTCCAGACATGTTCCCCAAAATCGACACAGCATTTTAGAAGAAAAACCTCCCATAATTCCTGTGATTTTCCCTTGTTCTAAATTTGGATTATGAGCAATTTTGAGGATAAAATATCGCAGATGGGAATCCCCAAAAAATACAAAGCGCCCTTCGTTGAGAATGAATTATACCACGTCTATAACAAAACCAATAACCATGAGTTGCTATTCATAGATGATGCCGACAGGTTTCTATTCTTGCGACGCTATGACTTTTACACAAGTCCTTTTGTACAAACACTAAGTTGGAATCTTGAACTCAATCATTTTCATTTTTACGTCAGAGTAAAAAGCGTAGAAGAAATAGTCAATTATCTGAGTAGCATCGAAAGCAAGGACTTGTGCAATACTGAAAAGAAATTTCTGAAGCAGGAAGCAACTATTCATGATCTCATTGACAATGTGTTCAAGCGTCTTTTTATTTCTTACACTGCACGTTTTAATCACATTCATAAAAGGAAAGGCAATTTATTTCACCGGCCTTTCAAACATGTGCTAACTGATAAAGACAGCCAATTCACGCAGACTGTTATTTACATTAATGCAAATGCAGTAAAACATAAACTTGTAGAAGAAATTGAGGATTATAAATGGTCATCTTACCATAGCATCATCTCTGATAACCCAACTACGCTTTTACGAGAGGAATTGTTCGATTGGTTTGGAGGACGGGCCGAGTTTATCAAATCACATAAAGAACAGTCGCAGTATTACTATTCTTGTGATGCTTCCATCGATGATGACTGAATTGGCTGAAATATTGGCAAAGCTGCGCTCATTTTTAGAGTCTAGGGATGGCAAAGGAGTTATGAGCTTTCAAAATGTTACCCCGAGGGGCTCCCGCCCGAATTGAAACCTTGTGTATATTCTGAGCGATGGCCACGCTCGGATTTCAACTTGCATGCACAGTACTCTCACTGAACGAACTAGTTTGGTATTCAATCAATGTCAATTGTCGGGATGAACCGCCGAGATGTCAACTGGTCGAGATGTCAACTGCCCGAGTTGTCAACTCTCCGAGATGTCAATCGGCCCAGATTTCAACCGGCCGAGGTGTCAACTCACCGAGGTGTCAACTCGCCAAGATGTCAACTCCCGAGATGTCAACTCAGCGAGATGTCAACTCACCGAGATGTCAACTTACTAAGATGTCAACTCACCGAGATGTCAACCCGCCGAGATGTTTTGAGAAAAATAGAAAGCGCCCTTCGTTGATAAGGAATCCTACCATGCCTCAACAGAACGAATAACAAAAGTTGTTGATCATTGATGATGCGGCATGGTTTCTATTTTCACTTCGCCATCACTCATCCACAAACCCGGCAGAAGGATTAATAAAACTGAAATTATTCTGCCAAAAAAAAGCTGCCAAATACTAAGAAATTTAATCGGTACTCTGGAATCAGTTAAAATTCGTTGTTAGAAAGACGCTGGTTTTGCCGTGTCAATCTAGAACCCAGAAGCAAATTTTTCAAAATATAATTCCTCATCTTTAAAGTCAATATACTCATATTGTTGCTTCAATCTTTTCACCTTATCAAGGCTTGTCTGAAGAAATTTTTTGTGCTGCTCCGAATCAGGGTTAAATGCCTTATGATTTTTCGCAGCCACAATTACATTTATTTCTTTCATTAGTTGCTGTGAAGTTTCTTCAATACAGGTATTGATAAATTTTTCCCACACATAATTTGTTGCGGAATAATTGGGATGCACCATATCTTCTGCATAAAACCTGTAATCACGCAGATCATCAATCACCAGTTCATACGCAGGAAAATAAAAAACATGTTCATGATCAGTCAGTGAATGAACCGCCTGTATCAAAGCCGCTTTACTGCGGTTGTTTTCAATAAATCCTTCCCGGAGGTGGCGTACCGGGCTTATCGTAAAAATAAAATTTGCAAAAGGATTAATTGCTCTAACAGTTTCCATCATGTCACTTAAAACCTGTTTCACTTCCTGCACATCTAACAAACGGCGGTAGAATTTATCCGCTGGTACCTTATGGCAATTGGCTACAACATCTTTATTATCGTCGGCGGTATTCTCATATACAAATGCAGATCCCAGGGTGATCAAAATCCAATCCGCTTCATGGATGAACTGGTTGGCTTTCTTTTGCGATTGATTGATCGCATTCAACGCTTTACTTTTTTCAATATTGGAGAACTTTGTATGGTGCTGCCAACTCCCCCACAACTCGTTATAATAAAATAGATCCTCTTCTTTGTAAATAGTTCCTGCTGCATAAGATGTCAACGCACGGGAAATACTTATAGGATTAAACAAAATCCCGTTTGGATTTTCGAGTACCTGGAATTTATGTGTTGCCAGTTTGTTCCCGATCTGCTCTGTAAAGCATGATCCAAGCAACAACAATTTGTTGCGATGATTGATCTTTTTTGAAAATGCTTTTGGAAAAAATTCTGCGTGAAAGTCCATTCGGTCCTTTATTTAAAAATAAAATATTTCAATACCGCAGGTACCGCTAAAAAACTGATTCTGACTGGCTCGGGCAGAAAATTCGGTAAGTTATAGGTTAACGTCATATTGTTCATCTGAAACTGTTATTATAAAACAAACCCAACACCGAAATAAACTTATCATCTAAATAAATATTTCTGCAGCAAGCCGGGTACAAATATCGAGTTGATCAATATCTATGTTTACCGGATGCCCCGACTCATTAAAAACATTGATCATGAATTCTGTGTCCATATTACCCACAAGGTCGCTCCCGGCCATCGGGCAACCTCCTATTCCTTTAATAGCCGAATCAAATCTTTTACAGCCTGCATTCAATGCGGCATCCAGTTTTTCCTTACGGTTATGCTGAGCCGAATGCAGGTGCACCCCGACCTCTACTTCCGGCAAAGCATTGAGCACATGCTTAGTGACGCGGCTTACCTGCTCTTTCGTTGCAAGCCCCACTGTATCTGCCAAAGAAATAATGCGTATGTCGAGCTTATCCATTTTCATTACCCATTCCTCAACAATGGATTCATCATACGGATCGCCGTAAGGATTTCCAAATGCCATCGAGATATAAACAACCAGTTCCTTCCTATTCTTTATGCAAAGATTCTGAATAGCACTCACGGTTTCAAAAGAACTGGCAATAGAAGAATTTGTATTGCGTTGCTGAAATGTTTCTGAAATAGAAAATGGAAAACCCAGGAACGATATCTCATCGTGAAGCAGTGCTTCCTCTGCTCCACGTTTATTGGCAACGATAGCAAGAAGTTTCGATTGCGTATTGTCGAGTTGTAATCCTTTCAACACATCCACCGTGTCGGCCATTTGCGGAATCGCCTTAGCTGATACAAAACTTCCGAAGTCAATTGTATGAAAACCGACCTTCAATAACGCATTAATATACCTAATCTTCTTTTCTGTGGGAATAAAATGCGGCCAGCCTTGCATTGCATCACGGGGGCACTCTACTAATTTAATATTTGTGTTCATGTCATTACAAAGGTAAGCAAGAGTTATTTAAGCAATAACATCCGCTCATGGATCTTCTCCCGCAATTGGTTAAAAAAAGCAACCCTTTCCTTCTCGCCTATGGTACTGATCATGGTTGATTTTTTCATAAGGTTCTGAAGGTTGCTATGTATGGCTTCGTTGAACCTTTTGTCTCTTGTTGCCACAAAATAAAGTACACTATGATTCAGAAAAGTAATGCGCATATCTTCCAGTTCGGCCATATAAGTATTGTCGCCAAGTATCAGTTCATTTACAAAGAGATTATAGGATGCCGCATCTTTCACAGGCTTTTCGCCAATATTAAATTTGCAGCCAAACTCTGCCTGCTTTTCAAGGTGGTCGATCAATTCCTCAAATTTAATGTACAATAATTTCGCGTCAGCGATACTGTCAAAAGCCCCGGACTCAACATAAAATTTACTTGCCGCAATGTGCTGTTGATACTGGAATATCCATGCAGGAAGAGAATGGGCTTACTGCATTTTATCTTCCTCATAATGTCAGCCCAACTTTTTCAATCATCGTGGAAGGAATATTATATGAGCAAGTAGTTATAACTACAGATGAGCAAGGTGGTCCGAATATCAACGATTCGAATTACATTAAAACTATAAATTACTGGGCAAAAGGAAAAGGTATTATCAAACGCACTATCATTAAAACGGGTGCTGTAGTTCAAACATATACCGTGTTATAGCTGTAGACCTATAACTCTAATAAATTTAATCAGTTTGAATGAGTTCCTTGTTAAACAGATGAACTTTGTTCTTAGCTTAACTTCTCTGCTTCATCACTTCATACAAAACAATTCCTGTAGAAACTGATACATTCAATGAATCGAAATCGCCCGTCATTGGTATCTGGAATTTCTCATCGCATATTTTCATTAATGCAGGATATATACCATGCTCCTCTCCTCCCATAACAATGGCGCATGGTTCTGAAAAATTACAATCAAATACTTTTTTTCCGGCTTTCATCTCGCTGGCAAAAACTTTTATCCCGTTCATGTGCAGGTCATCAACGGCTTTCATCAGGCTGCTTACACGGCACACGGCAATTTGTTCCAATGCACCAGCAGAAGTAAGTATTGCATCTTCATTCAATGCCCCCACTCCTTTTTCGGGAATGATGATCGCATTCACCCCAAAACAAAAAGCGCTTCTTGCAATACCACCGATATTCCTGATATCAGTGATGCCATCAAGTATTAAGAACAAAGGTGATTCACCTTTATCAACTACAAATGAAATTACCTGCTGCAGGTCCTGGTATTGAATCTTAGATATCTGTGCAACACAACCTTCATGATTGCTGATATTGAAACCGTTTAATTTTTCAACCGGTACTTTATTTATAGGAACAAGATTTTCTGCTGCAAGTTGTTTGATCTCGTCGATCAACGGCCCATGAATGGTTGATTGAAGCCATATGCGATCCAGTTGCTTTCCTTCCTGCAAGGCTTTAATAACGGCTTCCCTGCCGATGACGAGTGTATTTTTTTTGGGGCGCTGATGCTGATGCCTGAAATTTTTCACGAAACAAAATTAGGTGTTATTAATAGAAACAGTAAAAGCTTCAAAACTAAAAAAGTTTACAGCTTAATTGTCGCTGTAAACTTTTATTTATTATATAGTTCGTAAGTCCCCCTTCGGGGCATTTAGGGGGCCTACAATCCAAATGCTTTCTTTACATCTTTTACCGCATCGAGTTTTTCCCATGTAAAAAGTTCAACTTTTCTCTTTGTTACTTTTCCATCTGGTGACATAAACGATTTTTCCACGATCTCGTTCTTACGTCCCATATGCCCGTATGCAGCGGTTTCACTGTACATCGGATTACGCAATTTCAAACGCTGCTCGATGAAATAAGGGCGCATATCGAAGCAAGGCATTTTCATGATCTTATCAGCGATCTGCCCATCAGTAAGATCAACTTTGGCAGTACCATATGTAACTACGTTTATGCTTGTGGGTTGCGCTACGCCGATTGCATAACTAACCTGTACCAACACCTCGGTACATAAGCCGGCGGCAACAAGGTTCTTTGCGATGTGGCGTGTTGCATATGCAGCGCTTCTGTCAACCTTGCTTGGATCTTTTCCACTGAAAGCACCACCGCCGTGTGCACCTTTCCCACCATAAGTATCAACAATGATCTTACGGCCTGTCAAACCTGTATCTCCGTGGGGGCCACCGATTACAAATTTTCCTGTTGGATTAATATGATACTTGATTTTATTATTGAAAAGATGAGAGTACTTAGGATACTTTGCTTTCACTCTTGGGATCAGGATATTGATGATATCTTTCTTGATCTTCGCCAGCATCGCATCATCGTCTTTCGAGAATTCATCATGCTGAGTTGAAACAACGATCGCATCAATCCGTACCGGCTGGTTGTTATCATCATATTCCAATGTAACCTGGCTCTTTGCATCCGGGCGCAAATATTTTATTTGCTTGCTTTCCCTTCTTAAAGCAGCAAGTTCTTCCAGCAATTTATGAGCAAGATTCAAAGCCAATGGCATGTAATCTTCGGTTTCATTGGTTGCATAACCAAACATCATTCCCTGGTCACCTGCACCTTGTTCTTCTTTTTTCTTACGGTCAACTCCCTGGTTAATATCTCCCGATTGTTCATGAATGGCAGATAAGATTCCACAGGAATTCGCTTCGAACATGTATTCACTTTTAGTGTAACCGATCTTGCGGATAACTCCTCTTGCAATTTCCTGTACATCGAGGTAAGCTTTACTTTTCACTTCACCTGCAAGCACTACCTGTCCTGTTGTTACCAATGTCTCACAAGCAACTTTGCTTGTAGGATCAAAAGCTAAAAAATTATCTATCAGTGCATCACTGATCTGATCTGCTACTTTATCCGGGTGTCCTTCACTAACAGACTCTGAGGTAAATAAATAAGGCATATATTTTTTTTAAGATTGCAAAGATAAGGGTGTGACATTTAAAACACAAAGTCCTTCCGGTTAATATCCGGAAGGACTTATACAAATCTGTGAATATCTATTTTATATTTGAATAAAGTACTCTTAAACGCATCCTGTATTTTGGATCGGCGGGATGTCCTCCTCCCAATCTTACACGGCCTGCAGCAATCAAGTTAGGATAACTAATAACGGTTGCTCCATATTGCGGGTATATAATATTGTAGGGTGCAAAAAGGCGCATTTCATAATTAGGCGTTTGCTTTGTTGCTATCTGTTGCACATACCTTGTTATGTTAATAGAATACCTTGACCTTGTTCCGCCCGGTGCTGAAGCATCCGCAACTGATTTTTTTGTACCACCAAAATAACTGAAGTCAACCTGGCCATTGGAAGGAAAATAAGGAAGCCCCGATTTGAAATCCGGATCATACCGATAACTTGGGTTTAGATCATGATAAATCGGTTTCCACTTTGCTGTTCCCGAATCAAGGAGGTCAACATATAAATAATTGGGTTCTTTAAAATATCCATCACTTACCACATCAGTTGGAATTTCTTCCATGATTATTTCTGCACGATGTATGATACGATTTGGATAATTGGTTAAACCCGGTATTTTCAAGCTGGCATAAGTTCCGGGAGCCGTCTGCAAATATATTTCCTGGTCACCTGGGTTTGGCAATGCATTTCTTGTTCGAACTATATTATCCGCCACTGCACCACGCCTTGGAGCTCCTTCGCCATTTGCACCATTGTTATAAAGAAAAGTTGTAAAGCTAGTGTCGAGCGGCACGGCAGTTCCGTTCTTACGTTTGTAATGTAGCTCAAGCCTTGTCATAGGATCTGACAGTTGGGTATAGATCAGGGCATTTCCACTAGTCATCGTAATGGCAAAACCGTTACTAAGACGGGTCCTAAAAATCGTATCCCTGCTATACACACCGGTGGTTGAATCTGCAGTGAAAAAACCAGTTACCAGGTCCGGGCTATTTAATTTTATACGGATTTGATTGATAACAGAATCCTTTCTTTTCCCGATTAACTGGTAGGTAGGAAGTGATTGAAGATTTACAGGAACTTCAGCACTCAGGATGTCCGTTGTCTGTGGGGCGTAATTGATATCCCTTAAGCTCGGAACTGAATAGGTGCCCAGCGAATCCCACAGCCCATGTTGATTAAGGTCAACAGCACTTACCTGCAATTTTATTGGTGTGACAGTATCGCCATAAATTGCTTTATAAGCCAGGCAAAGCACAATTGAATCAATGGTGATGATTGTATCCCCGGGGGTACCGATGAAAAAAGGATAAAAAGCAGGTTTTAGCTGCAGGAAAAGCCTGGCATTAGTTTGTCCTAACAAAGGATCATTCGTTTTACCAAAAACATAATTTTCTGCAGTATTGCTTACCGTTAGTTTTGTTGTGTCATTAAAGACACCCTGTAAAGTATTTATATCCAGGGTATCCGCGAACGTATTGATATTATCCACCGCCGGCAGAAGATCACTTCCGATATTTGTGGTATCTAATTTTGTACAACTCCAGCTGAAAAATATAATGATGAGAAAACCAGTTAAGGCTAAGGATACAATTCTGTTTGTCACTCGTGTAAATTTAAAAAATGGGTTGGTTTTTTACTATTTGGAAAGGTCGGTATATAATTGTAAATAGTCTGTTAAATCATTCTCTGTATTGAATTTCAACAGCTTTTTTCCTTTTACTTTTGAAAATTCGTCAACAAGCTTTTTATCAATATCGACAGCGCCAAAAGTAACGGCATCTGCGTATGTGGCGCCACCCCTGAACATCGCAGTATTATTAAGGTCTTTAAAAGGCTCGAGTTCCTTTTTTGTGACGTGATCATTAATGGTAGCTAACTTTAAAAAATCGGCACCAAGTTTTTCTTTAAAAGTATTATGACCAATCGTGAAGATAATTTTGCTATTGCTGAATACCGGTTCTTTTTTATAGGCTGACCTTATAAACATTGGTATCAATCCCGTCATCCAACCGCTGCAATGAATGATATCCGGCGGCCATCCAAATTTCTTTACCGTTTCCAGGGCGCCTTTGCAAAAAAGTACAGCCCTCAATCCATTATCATCAAACCATTTATCCTTATCGTCAGTAAAAATTGATTTACGCTTGAAATAATCTTCATTATCAAGGAAATATATCTGCAATCTTGCGTTGGGAAGAGAGGCTACTTTAATCACTAAAGGATAATCATCATTATCAATCGAAACGTTAATACCCGAGAGCCTGACCACTTCATGAAGGCGGTGCCTCCTCTCATTTATCACCCCAAAACGCGGCATAATGCATCTCACTTCCATATTGTTGTCGTTAGACAATACAGCCAGTTTATTAACAATTTCAGCAAATTCCGTCAACTCCAGGTAAGGCGACATTTCGTTTGCAATGAATAAAATTCTTTTTTTTGTTGACATTTGTGCTTGATTGGATGCAATAATATTTTTCAAATGGTTTGCAAAGGTACTGATATTTTATCGAAATTGTTACTGCATAAGGTTTTGTACACACTTTAATCCCGCTGAATGATCATTCTAAAAAAGGTTTCTGAGCTCACTAAATTCATCGAAAAACAAAAAAAAGCTAAAAAAACAATCGGCTTTGTTCCTACAATGGGCGCCCTTCATTTGGGGCATATCTCGTTGATAACAGCCAGTAAAAAGGAAAACCAGCTAACAGCCTGTAGCATTTTTGTGAACCCTACCCAGTTTAATAATGCAGCCGACTTTGAAAAATACCCAATCAGCATTGGAAGCGATATTGATAAACTTGAAGCAAGTGGATGCGACCTGCTTTTCCTGCCGGCAGTTGATGAGATTTATCCACCGGGACTGGAATTACCTTTTTATGATTTGGGTTATCTTGAAACGATATTGGAGGGAGCATTCAGGACTGGCCATTACCAGGGTGTTTGCAAAGTAGTGGATCGACTGCTCACACTCGTAAAACCCGATATACTATATCTGGGCCAAAAGGATTACCAGCAATGCATGGTCATCAAAAAAATGATGCAGATCAGGGATATTGATGCCATAATCCATATTGAGGAAACAATCCGGGAGGTTGATGGCCTTGCCATGAGTAGCAGGAATGCAAGATTGAACCAGGAAGAAAGGAAACAAGCTGTCAGCATTTTCGAAACACTTTCATTTTTAAAAAATGAATTGAAGGCCGGTCCGCTACAGCAGCTTAAACAAAAAGCCCATACATTTTTATCAGGCCGTGGTTTTAAAGTTGATTATGTAGAGATCGCTGATGCATCGGATCTTCAAATACTGGATAACTGGGACGGTAAAACAAAGACGGTGACGCTGATTGCTGCTTATATTAATGAAGTCCGCCTGATAGATAATTTCGTGCAGTAATAGATATTATAAATTATGATGCCTGATCCTCTGCCAGAAATTTTTTATTACTTCCCGTTTTTTGAAAACAGCTAACCAATTCAAGGGCAAACGAGCTTAAACGGCATCAACTATAACTTACCATTGCAACCAGCGCCAGAATTCCAAAACCATAATTCATAACTCATTTGTAACTTGCAGGCGATTATGCGTAAACGATTGTTATCCATATTACAATATGTAATTTTCCTTGGAGGTGGAATATTTCTCGTATGGTGGCAGCTCAAATCAATGAATGATGAGGAGCAGAAACAATTTTATAATGCTTTGCAGGATGCTAACTACTGGTTGCTCATTCCGGTAGTGATTATAAGTTTATTGAGCCATCTCAGCAGGGCGATGCGATGGAAACTGCTGATGGAACCCCTCGATTATAAACCGAAATTAAAAAATGTCTTTGCCGTCACTATGATCGGTTACCTGGTGAATGCAGCACTGCCTCGATTTGGAGAAATCGTTAAATGCACCTTCCTGTCAAGATATGAAAAACTGAAGTTCGATAAGCTGGTGGGAACGATCATCGTTGAACGCACTTTTGATGTGATTTGTTATGTTATTTTCATTGCTATAACCATCCTCATTCAAATAGATGTGATCGGAAGCTTTGCAAAAGAGAAATTGAAATCTGTTACAGCACCTTCCGCTGGCTTTCCATTGTGGGGCAAAATTTTGATTGTACTCGTTGCCATAATCGCTGTATTTTATTTGATTAAATTCTTATTAAATAAATATCCGCATAATAGGTTCATCAACAAAGTAAGTATCTTTTTAAAAGATATTATTGAAGGTTTCAGGTCGATCCAACACTTAAAACACAAAAGGGCATTTTTATTTCATACATTGTTTATCTGGTCAATGTACCTTTTACAAATATATATTGGCTTTTTTGCGATGGAAGGAACGGCCCATCTTGGAATAAAACCCGCCTTTTCTGTTTTGATGGTGGCCACACTGGCCATGATGATAACGCCAAATGGCATAGGAATATTCCCAATTTTTGTGATGCAAACCCTCGACAAGTATGCTGTGTCACAACCATTGGGTCAGGCGTTTGGTTCACTTATCTGGGGCATTTCTACAAGCCTCGTGCTGGTAGCAGGCTTTTTAGCGCTCATACTTTTACCAATTATCAATAGAAAAAAACATGAGATCAGTTCAAGCGATACCGGAGAAAATATACAACCTGGATGAGTTAAAAAAGCAGGTAATAAGATGGCGGTTAAAAAATAAAAAGATCGTGTTTACCAACGGCGTATTTGATATTCTTCATGAAGGGCATATTGCTTCACTTAGCGAGGCCGCTTCATATGGCGAGATACTAATAACTGCAGTGAATGCCGATGCATCTGTAAAAAGATTAAAGGGCCCCTCAAGGCCTGTTAACAATGAACAAGCCCGTGCTCTATTGCTGGCATCCTTAACCATGACAGACGCCATCATCATTTTTGAAGAAGATACCCCGCTTGAACTTGTAAAAGCATTGCTGCCCGATGTGATGGTAAAAGGCGGTGATTACACGGTAGAACAAATTGCAGGTGCAAAAGAAGTAATTGCCAATGGCGGAAACGTGATCCTTGCAAAGATGATTGCAGGTATTTCAACTACAGCTATCATTGAAAAAATGAAAATGCATTCATAGGGCACAGGTGAAAATAATTTCACCATAATTTAATATTGAAAAAAGTAAACTGGCATAGGAAGCATTTAATTTAGATTTTTTTTATACATTTTAAATAATTGAGTTTAGCTTCCCTCTCCTTTTGGTGAGGGGTTAAAGGTGAGGCCATGAACAAACGAAAAACAATCATAAGGGATATAAGCTGGCTGGCATTCAATAGCCGGGTATTGCAGGAAGCAGCTGATGATGCTGTGCCCATAAAAGAGCGCATTCGTTTCCTTGGGATTTTTTCAAATAACCTGGACGAGTTTTTCAGGGTAAGAGTTGCTGCCTTAAAAAAAATGATAGAGCTGGGGAGCAAAGCAAAGATGCACCTGGAACAGGATCCGGAAAGTATCCTGGAAGAAATACAACAAAAAACCGTTGCTCAGCAAACCGAATTTGAACGTGTTTGGGAAGAGATCCTCATTGAACTCAAAAAACAAAAGATCAATTTTGTAAATGAGCGAAAATTAAATGTTGCGCAGCAAAAATTTGTGTTGGAATATTTTAATGAGGAAGTGAGAAGCCATATTGTTCCGTTGATGATAGAAAGCATACACGGTTTCCCGGTACTGAATGATAAATCCATTTACCTGGCATGTAAACTTTCAAAAAAAGATGGATCTATTCCGCAGAAATTTGCTTTGGTTTCTGTTCCCTCCAGGCAATTACCACGCTTTCTTATTCTTCCATCGAAAAATGATGAGCAATACATTATTTTACTGGATGATGTGATCAGGTATGCATTGCCGAACATATTTTCATTTTTCGGCTATGATGAATTTTCTGCGCATACCATTAAAGTGACAAGGGATGCCGAGATCGATATTGACAATGACGTGTCCACCTCACTGATCCAAAAAATAGAAAAAGGATTAAAGAATCGTAAGAAAGGCAAGCCGGTAAGATTCGTTTATGATAAAGAAATAGATCCTGTGCTCCTGGCTTACCTTGTGAAAAGACTGGGTTTCTCTCAAAAAGATAATATCATTCCCGGCTCACGCATCCATAATTTTAAAGACTTTATTAATTTTCCCGATACTGTATTTACACAGAAAAGCCAGCGAAAAAAACCTTTCACCCACCCTGCTTTACGTTTTGCCAGCAGCGTAACAAATGTGGTGCTTGAAAAAGATGTGATGCTTCACTTTCCATACCACTCATTCAACAGCGTTATTGACCTGTTGCGTGAAGCTGCTATTGACCCTGACGTTGTGAATATTAAGATCAGTTGTTACCGGCTCGCTTCAAGATCAAAGATCATTAATGCGATTACTAACGCCGTAAGAAACGGAAAGCATGTAACCGTGGTGTTAGAGATAAGGGCCAGGTTTGATGAAGAAGCCAATCTGGAGTGGAAAACGGAATTGGAAGATGCCGGGGTAAAAGTTTTGCTTGGTGTACCAGAATATAAAGTGCACGCAAAATTGTGCCTCATCAAGAAGAGGGTGAACAATGTTACCACTCATTATGGTTTTGTAAGCACCGGTAACCTGAATGAAAAAACAGCACTTGCCTATAGTGATCATTGCCTGCTTACTTCCGACCGGAACATCATGGCCGATGTAAACCGCATCTTTACTTACCTCGAACTTCCTAAAACAAGGGAATCATATTTAAAGGCCTGCAAGACGCTTATTGTAAGCCCGGTTTCGATGCGCAAGCAATTCATTTCGTTTCTAAATAAAGAAATAAAAAATGCACAACACAAGAAACCTGCATCTATCATTCTTAAATTAAATTCACTCAGTGATATACAGCTAATCGAAAAATTAACCGATGCTGCAAAAGCGGGTGTTGAAATAAAACTTATCATACGCGGCATCTGCTGCATGTACACTGAAAGTAAAAAATTCAAAAAGCCTGTCCATGCAATCAGCATTCTTGATGAATACCTGGAACATGCGAGGGTAATGATATTCCACAATAGTGGCAAAGAAAAAGTATTTATTTCTTCGGCCGACTGGATGCTGCGTAATATTGATCACAGGGTGGAAGTTGCCTGTCCGATCCTTGAGAAAACATTACAGGAAGAATTAAAGGACCTGATGCAAATACAACTGCAGGATAATGTGAAGGCAAGGATACTCGACAATGACCTTCGCAATCAATATGTAAATCCACGGAATAAAAATAAGATCCGTTCACAGGTTGAAACTTATAATTATTTATACCGCAAATTATCCACACATTTTTTTGAACCGCTTTTTAATGTTCCCGTTTAACTTAATTGAACGAAGTTTGTAAGATCATTAAGCATTGTATTTTTTTGACTCTGTCAGAAAGAGATTGTCAGCCTGCCTGAATCAGGCTGCGTTCAAAAACAGGCAGCTTAATATTGGAATAACCTAAACTCAACTATTGAAACTTGCAGCAATTGACATAGGAAGCAATGCCGCCCGGCTACTCATTACCGAGGTGATGCAGGAAGGCAGTGCCAAACCGATTTTTAATAAAATGAACCTGATTCGGGTTCCCCTCAGGCTTGGATTTGATGTTTTTGAAAACAAACTCATCTCCGTAGAAAAAACACATATGCTGGTTCAAACATTGAAAGCATTCAGGCATTTGATCAATGCTTACGAGGTTGACGCAATTAAAGCATGCGCCACAAGTGCTATGAGGGATGCTGCCAATGCTGCCGCAATACTGGAAATTGTAAAAAGAGAAACCGGGTTGGATATCGAAGTGATATCCGGCGATATGGAAGCAAATCTTGTCTATGAAAATCATGTTGCCGAAAATATGGATAAGGACCACAGTTATATGTACATCGATGTAGGTGGTGGCAGTACAGAAACTTCTTTTTTCAGCAATGGCAGGCTGGTCTTCAAAAAGTCTTACAACATTGGTACCATTCGTTTATTAAAAAAGATGGTTACAGATAAAGACTGGGATGAGATGAAAGAAGAAATCAAAGAGGCAACAAAGGCACATAAAGACGTTGTGGCTATTGGCAGTGGTGGCAACATCAACAAAGTATTTTCCATGAGTAAACGAAAAGATGGAAAACCTTTACAGCTCGAACTGCTTCGTGATTATTATAAAGAATTAGATGCTGTTTCGCTGCAAGAAAGGATTACTAAATACAGTCTTCGTGAAGATCGTGCAGATGTTATTGTGCCTGCATTGCTTATTTATATTAACGTCATGCGCTGGGCAAATGCAGGAGAAATATATGTGCCGAAGATTGGTTTGGCGGATGGATTGATCCAGCATTTGTGGGAGGAGGTGAAGGGGAAAGCTGTGAGTTATTAGCGTGAGTTATCAGCTGTGAGCAGTGAGCAGTAAGCTATAAGTTTTTATTCTTACAATGTAGTGATTTTAAAATTGAATCCGTGTTAACATAGCTTTTGAAATAATCCAAATTAAATACCGTTCGGATGGTATGAAAAAAATATTTTTTTTCCTGCTGCTTTTTAGCAAATCTTCCTTTGGTCAATACTTCAATCACGACATAGCATTTCCTACTTATTCAGATCGCTTCATCAATGAACAAACGATAGATTGGGCTGCATGGTATATTGATACTGTTCATTTCGGTAAGATTAATTTGAGCGATATCTTAAGAAAAGAATTTAAAGCCAATAAAATAAAAGTATGTATGCCCGATGAAATTGTGGTATTTAATCCTGCCAGGATACACTATGCATCAAAATGTGAAATAAAATGGGGAACGCATTGTACTGCAAAATTTCCATTAATTGATTCACTGGGAAATATCGTAAAACGTACAAAGGAAAGGCAAAGAGAGGAAGACGAAGATGAACCAGAAAGGAATTTTTCTGACAGCTCTATATAACCTTTTAAAGGTTGCCCAGGTATTATATATTGAAAACAAAAAACTAAAAGTTTACATTCCTTTCGTTTATACCAGGCGATGTATAATCACATCAGGGGGCGTAAACCTGGGAGCAACAGATCATTTCGTTACCGCTTTTAATTTTGATCGTAAATACACAAAATCCCCCGGGGACAAAATAATTTTTATTCAACAAACAAATAAGAGAATAAAAGTTGATTCCATTGGAAACGGATATGGAACTTATAACCTGAAACAGCTATACAGCAGAAATATTGCAGCAACATTGTGGTCGCTGGCATACAGTGGGAAATTAACTGCTTTATCACTAGAAACAAATAAGCAAATATCATTAAAAGAACTTGATAAATATTTGAATATAAGTGAGATGATGGAAACTCCGTTTGCTGATAGTTCATACAGTAAAGAATCATTTTATAAGCAGGCTATTCAACCTTCAATATTCAGAGAAATACAAATAACCCAGGATTGGTATTATAATCAAACAAAAAATATTGTTTTTTGTAACATACCAGAGATGATACTCTATGCTAATCGTTTAAAAAATAAAGAATACGAAAAGGAACTTAGTCCCATCCTCAAAATAGTTTTCAAAAACTAACAGCTCATAGCTCAAAGCTCAAAGCTTTTTCCCTACATTTACAACCTCAAGCGATAACTGCCGGACTTGTTTTATTCTAACGCAGAGCCATCTCCCCTACTTCGCTGTTTACCGGCATTTCATTTATTAAACCTGGACTGATTCAATTTTTTCAAAACCTAATGATGCTGAAAATGAATTGATCCTTAAATCTCGATCCCATGTCAGTTAATAAAGAAGTAAAAAAAATAACAACCAATACATTACAGAAAATGAAAGCGG
>JBDSBG010000046.1:0-30195 GCA_039921685.1 Ferruginibacter sp. | reverse complement strand
GAGAAGTGAGTGGGATTGGTGTGTTTAAGATTGGGTTTGAAGAGGCAGGCGTCATTCCGGGGGCTTTTTTGCAGGCAAGGAATGGACCTCACCCCCGACCCCTCTCCGAGGGAGAGGGGAGATCGTGCTCAGAATGATTTGAGAAATGAGTGGGATTGGTGTGTTTAGGATTGGGTCATTTTTAGTTTTAAAGAATTAGATTGAACAAAAAAAAGAGGCCCCGGGACCTCTTTTTCTATTTGCGTTTCAACCTTTTTAAGACAAACTTCAGGAAAACAGAAACCCCGAAGCTCACGGTGGCGCCTACTGCTGCAAGGAGTGCAGAGGCCAGCAGGTCTTCCTTATTGATCCTGAAAAGCAGGACAAGGAGTATGCCTCCGAAGGTGCCGGCTTTGGTATTACCGTTTAGGAAAGGCTGTTCCACTGGTATCTTCATTTAGTGGTGCTTGTTCCTGGCCGGTTACTGTTTGGCTGATTGTGCCGCCAATGGTGCCGGCTACCGCAATATAACCAGCGATCTTTAAGAGGATGGCCGGTAATGCTACCGGTGCCGCCAAAACGCTGGCACCCAGTGTTGCGAGTATGAGGCTGATGTTGCGAAGCTTTACAAAAAACTTCGGTGTAGGTGCCTGTACCCTTTCGATGATGTTCATCTCATGTTGATTTAATGGTTAAATAAACAGGTGCATCTCTGATATTGCTAATGATAAGACCCTTTAGTTTCTCAAAAGCAAGTTTAGAGTTGCTCCCTTTTCCTTCTCCCGCTAACGTGGTAACGGGTGCTATACAGCCTCTCAATTCTTTGAGCGCATCATTGGCCGGATGAATAAGGATGAGGCCCCGATCCTTTACATCATCCAATATAAAATGCGTCTTGTGCTTTTGGCTGTACCTGATCATGAGCCGGTATCGTCCTTCGGGTATGCATGACTGTTGTGGAGCGTTATGCTGCCAGGGCAGTTCAATGGTATAGCATTGTAAACTGCTTTTATAGTATAACATGCCATTCGTACCTTGGGGATGATAGGACCGGATTATTTCCAGTTCCATGATCATTAATTAAGAAGCACTTTCGGCTTCGATGATCGTAAGCGCATTGCTGCTGTTGCTCTTCAACGGGTAAAAAACGCCGTTTACTTCCTGGTAGAACTTAATCCCTACCAGCAGGAACAATGGATTGGTGCTGTTTGCTCCAAGGTCGTGCAGGATGCTGATGGCTGGCGTGGGGTCGGTGCCGAGGGCGATGCCTGCGCTTTCAAACAGTTTGCTGTTATGGAGGTTGTTATCGAAATTGATCTCCAGTCCAACAGAATGAATTTTAAAATGCGTGGCGCCTTTCGACGGAACCAGCACATCCTCAGGTACGAAAGACGGGATGTCTGCGGTAAGTTTTCCCGCTGCCCTGTCAATCGCTGAAGGAAATACCAGCTTCATAGAAGTTGAAAGCTGGGAAGCCGCACTGAAATTGAATCCTTTGAGCAGGGCTACGTTACCGTTAGCAACAGTACGTTCTCCTCTTTTGCCCGATGAGTCAGATAGCAGAACAGCCATCATCGCCTGTGTCATCCTTGTGCCGAGGCGCTTATCTGCACAGTTTAGTAAAGCATCCTGTACTGCGATGCGCATTTGCTTACCCGCAGACACCCCGCGGTTAAATTCGCTGATATTCTCGCGAAGCCTTGCATACTTTGGGTCGGTGGCCAGCGTTTCTTTCGAAACTTTTTTTATTGATTTGCGGGCCACGAAGCCGTCTTTGGTTTGTGAAAACGTGATGTCATCAATAGTGCCACTCAGTTTCACAATACTTTTTTGTTTAGCCATGTTATTGGTTTTAAAATATGATTAAATAAGCTTCCTGATCGTGCTGTCATGACCGTTAGTGCACGGCTGATTGGGAAGCCGATGCAAGATTACTACGGGTTATTCCGGGTTTTAAAAAAGGCGGAGGAAATGGTAGGAAATGAACGAAAATGGAGGAAATGGAGGGTTGGGATTTTTGGGAGGATGGGGGGATCAGGCCTCTCCCCCGACCCCCGTCCGACACGGTTATGCGGGCGGGCCTCTCCGAGGGAGAGGGGAGATCAGGCCTCTCCCCCGGCCCCTCTCCGAAGGAAAGGGGAGATCGTGCTAAGAATGATTTTGAGAAGTGAGTGGGATTGGTGTGTTTAAGATTGGGTGATGCAAAAAGGAAGCCTCCCCCTGCAGAATAATTTGCTGTTTAAGGAAGATGTTTGAGTTTAAGCGGAATGCGTCTTGAACGGATGAGCTTTGGATAGTAGGAAATGATCATTGGAAAAGATGCACTCGTTTGGCCTCACCGCCGGCCCCCGTCCGACACGGTCATCCGGGCGGGCCTCTCCGAGGGAGGGGGAGATTATTTGTTGATTCTTTGAAGAATATGGAAAGGAAAATAGTATGATTGATATAGCAACCCTCATTCCACTTTTAATATCATCCTGCTTATCGGAACAACGTAAAACTTCCCTTTTTAGTCATTGGCCCACACAAGGTTTTCGCATTGATAATATACACGTACGCATCTGGTGATTGTTGTTGTCCCTTATAATAACCATCCCAGCATTTACCAGGCCTGGTTGTATGAAATACCCTTTGTCCCCAACGGTTATAAATACTGAAATCAAGTTCCTCAATAAGCCCCCAGCCCTTTAATCCATAGCAATCGTTAATACCATCATTATTCGGTGTAAATGCTGAGGGCATTAAGTACATCGATTTATTAAGGCTTGCAACTTTTACTGCAATTTTATCATAGTTGACACATCCGTTTCCATCAATCCCTTCTACAGTAAAAAGAGTTTCAGTATTTGGCATAACTACAGGGTTTGCAATAGATGCATTATCAATTAAAGATGCCGGCGCCCAAAGATATTGTAATGCGCCTGATGCATCTAATTGCGTAGAACCGTAAAAGCAGTCAATGTCATTTGATTTTGTTGCTTTCACATCTGGCAAAGGCAACACAGTTACAGTTGTAATTAATGAGCTTGTAAAATTGCAATACGCATCTGTGATCTGTACAGAATAATTAGTTGTTTGAGAAGGAGAAACAACAAAACCGGGGGTTGTTACGTCCCCCGGTGACCATAAATAAGTGTTTCCTCCGCTTGCAGTAAGCCTGGCAGAATCATTTTGGCAAATGCTTATAGGTGCATTAACTGTACGCAATGGCAATTCATTCAATACTATTAAGGTCGAATCTGTTTTGGTACATCCTATTCCGTTACTTGCATTGAGATAAAATTCAGTAGTAGCAGGTGGCGTTGCTGTAGGATTAAGTATTGCATTATTATTCAAAAACTGTGCAGGTGTCCAGTTAAATTGTGTCGCCCCAGTATTAGTCGCGGTTAGTAAAACTGAAGTGCCGGGGCAAATAGTATCCCTTTGCCCTGCACTAATTTGAAAATTAGAACTAATAATATTAATTGAGTCCGTTTCTGTGCATCCATAACTATCGGTAACGCTTAGTGTCACTTTAAAACTTCCATCTGCCTGATAAACATGGGATGTGTTTTGAACATTGTCAAATGTCCCATCTCCAAAATCCCATCCCCATTTTAAAATTGGAAATGTATGCTGGTAAACCAATCCATTAAAATTAAAAGATCTGCAATTGCCCGTTACATTAATTCGAAGCGAATCAATGTTGTGAAGGAAAGCCACTGTGTCAAAAATGGTAGAGAGATTATTCAAAACAATTCCATCAGCACCGCCTGTTGCACCCCATGGGTTATTGGCATCATATACAATTACGCCGGCAACGCCACCGTTTTTTACAATTCTGGCTGTTGAAGGAACATTTCCTTTAAACCATACTACGCCAGCAGCCCCACCACCACCAGGCCCTGCTTTCTCAGATGGTCCTAATGTAGATATATTGTCTCCTCCCTTAGCACCTGCTACACTTATGCTAACAGAGTCTATGTAATTATCAATATCCAGTAATACTGTACCGCCTGCACCACCACCACCTACACCGTCATTTCCGCAGAAATAGCAGTATTGAGAATTTAGTCCGTCCGCAGTTATTACAAAGTTTTTGGATCGAAGGTATTTTGCTTTAATTATTACGATCCCGCCGCCGGCACCTCCGCCCGCAAAGAAAAAAGGTGCAATACTATCCATATGGCCTGCTCCACCGCCACCCCCCATAAATACCTTATTAGCAGCATTGCTATAGTTCAATGGAATTCCACCTTTTCCACCATTGCTAAATACCATTCCGCCACAGGTATTCATTTGGTTTCCACCGTTCCCTCCTAAAGCACCATTACCACCGCCACCGCCACCGCTGTTAAAACCGTTTCCTCCACCGCCGCCGTTGACCATTGCACCCCGGCCATTTCTTTTATTTAACCCTAATTCAGCAATCCCTTCAGCCTTTGGCCCCGCTAATGCAGTTGCAGAATCGTAATAATAATTATTTTCAAAGCAAGCCCCATTATTGGGTACGATCACTGTATTGGCACCACCTCTAAAGCCCTTATAGGCTGCTGAAATATCCTGTCCCAATTCCAGCGTATCATTTACGATCAATGCAAACACACCGCCCATTTTGCCATCCCATTCTAAAGCGCTGTATGCATCCAGGTTGGTTAAGTTTTGAAAAGAAGGCACTCTTACAAGTTGTACAATGCCATTTGGAATATCATACTTCCTGTTAAGATTATTTTTCAGCTCAATTAAATTGCCGGAAACGCTCTTAACATAATTGAATTCATAATTGCCTGCATTCCCATAGTCAACTACATTGCCAAACGCATTTGAGTTACTGCTATCTGCAATCGCACCTTTCATCTGAATAATTAAAACGGTATCACCAGCAAAAAATAAATAAGGTTGATCACAGATCAATTTATTTTCACAAGGATCAAATGCAAGTACCGAAGTATAATCGTTGATAATATCTGTTGTATGCGGCTGTGGTAAGGCAGGCCTCACCGAATTTGTAATTTGCCCAAAGCAAGAAGAAAAAAGAAAAAAACAGCATGCAGTAAAAATGCCTTTCATACCTTATAAAGTTAGCGAATTACAGCCACATTTAAGTCTCAACTCTGAATGAGTTAACAGCTTTCGGACACTGAATGTTTTTACACAAAAGCACATTTGTATTATTAGAACACTACTGTATGAATAACGAAGAACATTGAGAAGATGTATTTCCAACACATGAAACAGCGTTAAGCCGGTTCTAACCAAACCGGTCGGGCGCAGTCAGTCATTTGTTAATTTCATTCTCTTCATGTTAAAATTATTGCTGCTGTCTGTTACTGTTAATTTATTTTTATATTTGCATCAATGTTTCAAAAATTATGATGCAAGTTATTTTCATGAGGAGACTGGTTGCAGGCACTTTGCTTTTTTTGTTTGTATTAAGCAATATGCCCAGGCAAACGCTTCATAGTATGTTTGCCAATCATAAGGATGATAATTGTAAACCAATTGCAAAAGCCGATTCCAAAGTTCCTAAATTATCCGCCTCTGGCATTCATTGCCAGTGCCTGGACCTGGTAATACAAAATCCCTTTGTAAACCATTCTGATCATATTGACCTTGCTATTCATTTTTACATAAAAAAAAGGGTATTCTTTTATAAAGATACTTTTTATCCTGTCAGTATAAATCTGCCTTCTCTTCGTGGCCCGCCATCAATGTCTTAATAAAAAGTTGAATGCATAGGTATATATACCTATTGCTGTCTCTCATTTATTTTTTTGCGGTCACTCATTCAATAAAGAAAAATGAAAAAGCATTTTATATTATTGGTAATTGTAAATATTATCAATTTTACACAATCAGTTGCATCCCCTTTTACATTACTTAAAGGCAAACTCAGCGGGGTAATAACAGATGCTAAAACAGGAAAGCCTGTACAAGGTGCTTCTATTTACATTGCTGATATTAAGACAGGAAGCAGTACTGATGAAAAAGGATCTTTTATTATATCAAATATCAGCGAGGGAGCTCACCTTATCGAAATTTCACATATTGGTTATACAACAATTGCTGAAAGTATAGATATAAGCACTGATACAAAAAAAGATTTTCAGCTTACAGAATCAATCATCGAAAACAGTGCTGTTATTGTTACCGGTGTTACAAGAGCTGTACAATTAAAAAAGGTTCCTTTCCAGGTTTCTGTTGTAAAAAAAGAAGAATTATTACAGAGCGCAACAACAAATATCATTGAAAATATTACACGCAAGCCGGGCGTTTCATCCATTGCAACAGGACCAGCTATTTCAAAGCCCCTTATACGTGGATTGGGATATAACAGGGTGCTTACGATCAACGATGGCGTAAGGCAGGAAGGTCAACAATGGGGTGATGAGCATGGAATAGAAATAGACGAGGCAAGTGTAAATAAGATCGAGATATTGAAAGGGCCTGCTTCACTTGTATATGGTAGTGATGCAATGGCAGGTGTGATCAATATCATCACCAATGTGCCGGTTCAAAATAACATCATCAAACTAAATGCAGGCTCAAATTATCAAACGAATAACAGGTTGAGAAGTGTTTACGGGAATATGGCTGGCAACATAGATGGTTTAAACTGGAATATTTACGGTACAATAACAGCTGCGGCTGATTATAAAAATAAATATGATGGTTATGTTTTTAATTCCAAATTCAATGAGCATAATCTTGGCGGTTACGTTGGTTATAACGGAGAATGGGGTTACAGTCACCTGATCTTAAGTAATTTCAATTTAACAACGGGCTTAGTAGAAGGTGTGAGAGATGATGAAGGTTTTTTTGTAAAGGACATTGCGGGTGGCAACCAGGTAAGAACTACTACAGGTGATTTTAAGAGCATAGATCCTGAAATTCCATATCAACATATCAGGCATTTTAAAATTGGTACTGATAATAATTTTAAGCTTGGCAATAAAACCTTATCGCTCAACATTGCCTGGCAGCATAACCAAAGGGAGGAATTCGGCAACCCGGAGGATGTTAATGAAAGAGCGCTGTTTTTTGACCTGAAAACAATAACCTATACTGCGCAACTTCACTTCAAAGAAAAAAATGGCTGGAAAAAGTCTATCGGCTTTAATGGAATGCAACAGCAAAATATGAACAAAGGTGTGGAACAACTCATTCCTGATTATAAACTCTTCGATATTGGTGGCTATGGATTCTTTCAAAAAGAAATTAATAAGCTTACGCTTAGCGGTGGCGCCCGGTTTGATTCCAGGAAAATTGATGTGGGTGATTTGCTTGATGGCAATACAATAAAAGGAGATGCATTCACAAAAACCTTTTCAAATTTTTCCGGAAGTTTGGGCGGTGCTTACGCCTTGAGCAAAACGATTAACCTTAAATTGAATATTGCGAGGGCATTCAGGGCGCCGGGCATACCAGAACTTGCATCAAACGGGTCACATGAAGGAACAATAAGGTATGAGTATGGCGATAAAGAACTGAAAAGCGAGGTGAGCACACAAGTGGATGCGGCATTTGAGTACTACAATAAACATTTTTCACTCAATCTTTCTGCTTATTACAATTACTTTGGAAAATTTATTTTCTATCGCAAGCTGGAAAATACTGCAGGAGTCGATTCAACTGTGATGGTTGACAATGAAGCACTCACGGCTTTTAAATTTGACCAGGAAAAAGCACATCTTGCAGGCGTTGAAGCCGTATTGGATATTCATCCTCATCCCCTCGACTGGTTGCATTTCCAGAATACGTTTTCATTTGTATCAGGAAAATTGCAGCAGGCAATTGAGGGCACAAAGAACTTACCGTTCATTCCAGCACCGAAATTATTTACAGAATTGAGAGCCGATATTAAGCATGCAGGCAATTACATTTCCAATTTGTATATAAAGTTTGAGGTAGAAAATAATTTCAGGCAAAGCAAAGCATTTACAGCATTTAATACAGAAACCCCTACAGCTGCTTATACTTTATTAAACGCAGGGTTTGGTGCCATCATAAAAAAAAATCATGGCGTTGAATTATGCTCATTAAATTTTTCTGTGAACAACCTGGCAGATATTGCTTATCAGAATCACCTGAGCAGGTTAAAGTATGCTGAAGTAAATCAGTCAACCGGAAGAATGGGTGTTTTTAATATGGGGAGAAATTTCAGTATCAAACTAAATGTACCATTAGCATTCAGACTGAAGAAATAACTGCACTACGTTTTGAATACGATCATTGAAGAAATGCTGCATAATAAATTTTGTAATGAACCCAAAACCAGTTGTTTCGATGGAAGATCTCTCAGATCTGAAGTTTTATGAGTATGTAAGCTTATATAAACAAAGCAAAGATTTTGACGTAGTCATTATCGGGGGCAGCTATGCAGGGCTTTCCGCAGCTATTACACTGGGGCGGGCATTAAGAAAAGTGCTGATTCTTGATAAAGGGGATACATATAATGCCAACGACATTTACTCTTATAATTTTATAACACAGGACGGAAACATTGCTTCAGCAATTATAGCCAAAGCAAAAGAACAGGTTTTAAGATATAAAACGGTAAGGTTTGTGAAAGACAAAGTAGAAACAGTAATTAATGAGCACAACAAATTCACCGTGGAAACAAGGCGAAAAGAAAGATATTCCGGTAAAAAGATATTATTTGCAACAGGCGTTATTGATATGATGCTAAATATTCCAGGCTTTAAAGAATGTTGGGGTATTTCAGTATTGTATTGTCCATATTGCAACGGCTTTGAATTCACTGATACAGATATTGGCATAATCGCAAATGGTGAGACTGCCTTTGAAATGGTGAAATTGCTATCCAATTGGAGCAGGCATATCATACTCTTTACCAATGAAGTTTCAACGCTTAGCAAAGAACAGCTTAAAAAGATTAAGGAGAAAAATGTGCTTATTGTTGAAACGGAAATAGTAAGTCTTGAGCACAAAAAAGGCCATTTAAAAAATGTTGTTCTTAAAGATGGAAACATTCATTTAATAAATTCAATATTTTGCAAACTGGCTTTTTTACAAGGCACAGATGTTCCACAAAATCAATTGGATTGTGAATTAACCGGAGAAGGTTTAATTAAAACGGATGTTTTCCAGAGAACCTCTGTTCCTGGTGTTTTTTCTGCTGGTGATAATTGCCTTATATCGCGGGCAATATCGGTCGCTGCAGCGGCTGGCACTATTGCCGGCATGAATATCAATAAAGAGTTAATCGAAGAGACATTTTATTTATAAGACATGAAAAATCCACTCATTATGAATAAGTGGATTTTAAATGAATTGTATTTTAAAAAATAAATTGCTGATTAATCAGTGCTGCCATCGGGAGGATGAACGCCGTTTGCAAACAGGCAAAGAACGCTTATATCCTGGCTATAAGATTGCTTATTCCCTTTATCATCCCACACGCTAAGTGTAACTGTATAGTAACCATGGATTGGGTAAGACATAGCCGGCTCAAGATCATGTGATTTTGTTGAGTTGCCAAACTCCCAAACCCAGGTACTGGCCCCGGTAGATTGGTTGCTGAATTTGATAGCCTGGTTCTCAAAAATATTTATTGGATCCTGCACAGTGTAGGTAAATTTTGCAGTCAGGGGAACTGCTGTAGCTGTGGGGGATTGCGTCCCGAGCACATTATTATCTGCCGGCCTTATATCTTCTTTAGCTTTTTTGCATGAAGCAAGAATGAACAGAGAACTTAGTAACAGTACAAAGATTTTTTTCATTTTAATGTAGTTATGGTTAAAGAAAATTTATTAAAGGTTTTGCATAAATGCTGGGATCTGATTTTTACTTAAATGAACTGGTACAGTAATAGGTGCATGCCTAGCATGTTTTCCCCTACATAGGATGGTATATGTTTGAGAACAAGTGGCTATTTGCCCGGACTTGTTAGTTACACTAAGGCTAATGGTATTTGTAGCCCCACAAGGAGTAAAAGAAATTCCCTGTGGAATCTTACTGTCTGACGTTATGCCATTCCCAAAATCCCAATGATATGTGTTGCCATTTTGAGAAAGATTTTGGAAATCCGAAATGTTCGCTTCCAAAATCATCCCTAAAGAAGTAAGATTAGCTATTTTAAAAGAGGCTGTGGGCTGTTGTATATCTGCGTTATTAGCGGGAACAGGCTTTGTATTATCATTAATTTCATTGCCTTTTTTACATCCATTTATTAAAAAGCAAATTAACAAGGAGGCGATAGCAATTTTTTTCATAATAAATTATTTTCCGTAAGGTCTAAAAATTATGAAAAGAGTGCATGTTAATTTTTGCATCCCAATGTTAAATTCCCTTCACCTTGTCTAAGATGTTGGAACTGGCAGTATTTCACCGTTCATGCGGCAATGACGAAAATGATGACTGACTTTTTCAAGTTTATTTGACATCAAAAGAATTAAACCGGTAGCCTGAAACAAAAAGTTGATCCCTTGCCCAATTCACTTTCAATCCAAATTTTTCCATGCTGAGCATCAATAATTTCCTTAGAGATTGCAAGCCCCAGACCTGAACCCTTTTCTTTTGAGCCAGGAACCTGGAAATACCGTTCAAACAGGCGGGGCAAATATTCAGAAGATATTCCTGGCCCGAAATCCTGTACATAAAATATAATATTGCCATCTTGTTTTTTTAATCCAATATTGATAATTGCATCATTGTAGGAATATTTGATCGCATTGGTTAAAAAATTATTTAATACCCAGGTTGTTTTTTCGTGATCAGCTTTAATAAGAGGAAGCCCTTTTACTGTTAAGTTATTTATAGTAATATTCTTTTCCTTTGCTGTTCCTGAAACTGTATCGATAGCTGTTTGAATAATAGATGTTGGATCAACCATTTGAATATTCAACTGGATATGACCGGCTTCAACCTGTGACATGTTTAATAATTCGCTCAATATCTTAAGCATTCTCTGGTTATCTTCTTTTAAATGCCATATAAGTTCCTTCTGTTCATTCGATAATTTACTTACACGTTCATCCTCCAGCAATTTCAGGCTAAAATCTGAAGAAGCAAGCGGTGTTTTTAGTTCATGCGAGATAGTAGCGATAAAATTTGTCTTTGCCGCATCCAGTTCTTTGAAAGAGGTAATATTTTTTAAAACGATCACTTTATTTTTTGCATCCCCCTGTACAACTTCAATAACTTCCTTTACAAAATAATTTTCCCTGTTGTCTACCACTATTTTAAAAGGGGCTGTGGATAGTGTTCCAATTAAAAATCTGAATAGCTCGTTCCCTGCACCCACATCCGATATTAAATGGCCAACAATGGCTTCAGCCCGCAAGCCTAATAATTGCAAGGCCTGCTGATTAGCAAAAAGCACTTTGTCATTTTTATCAATCCCAATGCTTGCATCCTTTAAGCTGTTGATGACTGCTTCCGCTCTGTTCTTTTCGAACAGAAGCTGATTTAAATTACTACTCTCAAAATACTCAAGCCGCTCCGCCATTTCATTGAACGAATCTGCAAGATTTCCAAATTCATCTTTATTAGCCAGATGAATACGATGTTTGTAATTTTTAGCTCCTATCTCCTTAATGGCCTGGGTTAACTGATGAATTGGCTTGGTTACAACTGATGGGAAATTAATAAGAAAAGTCAATGCAATTAAAAAAACGATTACCGCCAGCCCCACGATCAATGTTAATGCCTCGTCTGCGGTTTTTTCTGCTTTACTATTCTTACGGTGGATAGCCGACATATTCAATGCAAGTATCTTTTGCAGGTTCTTGCTTATTTGTGCAATATTCTGTTTAGTGGTATCACGGTTTTTTAACCTGCTAAAATATTGCCGTACCGAGTCTGTAATATTGCCCTCGTTAGGTTCAGTAATATTATCTTCCTGCAGAGAAAGAAATCTTTCGAATTCGCTGAGCGATGCTTCTTCATTGGACTCCAGCGTACTCAGCTGCATTTGCATATTATGGCAATAGGAGATACTTTCATAATTATCTATAAGTATATTCCTTGCCTCTGCTTTCAGTTTTGCCATATAAAATATGCCGACGCCACCCGTTAATAGTAATAACAGGAACAGGAATGAAGTTCCGAGCCAGATTTTATTTTTTACATTTAAGGCCATCAGGAAAGAATGACTATGTCAATATTATTCTTTGAAAGTGTTTTTAATAGCTGGTTAAAGATGCTTGTTTTTAAAATAATCTGAAAGAGGTTTAAGTGAGGTTTGCCGAGGCAAATAGTAGTAATGTTCTTTTCATTCACTGTTTCTATTATGCTAGATGCGATGTTAGCAGCTTTTTTCCGAATTACCTCTGCTCCAAGTTCTGTTGCATTCTTAAAGTTATTAATTAAATGTCTTTGTGCAGCAAGAGAAATCTTATCCGCTGATTCTTTTTCCGTTTGCACATACAATACATACCATTTACTGTTGTAATAAGAAGCAAGCCGTGCTGTTTTGCGAATGATGCGTTGTGCTATATCTGCATTGGATGAAATGCAAGCAAGAAAATGTTCATGGCGAAAGGGCCTGTTTTTTGCAGCAACCTGGTAACCCACCTTTCGTTCCACCTGGCCCGCTACTTCTTTCAAAGCCAGTTCCCGTAACTGTAATATTTTATCCGGCTGGAAAAAATTCTGCAATGCTTGTTGCACTTTCGTTTGATCGTATATCTTACCTGCTTTTAACCTGCTGATCAATTCATCTCCTGTAAGGTCAATATTTACGACTTCATCGGCAATTTGCAGCATCTTATCAGGTATTCGTTCCTGTACATCTATTCCGGTTATTTCTTTCACATCCTCATTAATACTTTCTATATGCTGGATATTAACTGCTGATATCACATCAATGCCCCCTTCCAAAACATCCAGTACATCCTGCCAGCGCTTTTCGTTTTTACTTCCCGGTATATTGCTATGTGCCAATTCATCTATGATCACTACTTCAGGCTGTACAAGCAATATAGCCTGCACATCCAGTTCTTCCAGTCGTTTACCCTTATAAAAAACATCTCTTCTGAGAATCATCGGCAACCCTTCAATTAACGCTTCCGTTTCTTTACGTCCATGTGTTTCTACATACCCAATTTTTACATGTATCCCCTGTTTCATTAAGCTATGTGCCTCCTGCAACATTCGAAATGTTTTTCCTACACCAGCACTCATGCCGATGTAAATTTTAAATTTTCCTTTTTCTTTTTTAGGATTAAAATTTAAATATTGTCCTGTATTATCTTTCTCACCCATAATTTAAAAACCTATTGCGATAGATGAAGTAATAAATATATTATTGTTTGTGCCTTCATTTGATCTCGCAAAAATATCATCCCTGCTATTCAGCATCCTGGCCTCTAACCTCATTACTGCATTGGGCAACACTGCATAATCTATATTCAAAGAATACCCCGTTGTTTGAAATCCATGTGGCGTACCTGTAGTGATGATCACTGCCCTCTCATCATCATAATATTCAGCCCTGGCCGCTAAGGACCATTTATCAGTGGCAGCATATTTTAGTATGATCACAGGCGAATACCATGTATTAAAGTTGCTGCTTTTTTTTGCCTTTGGTTCCAT
Source organism: Ferruginibacter sp. (assembly GCA_039921685.1). GTDB lineage: Bacteria > Bacteroidota > Bacteroidia > Chitinophagales > Chitinophagaceae > Ferruginibacter. The sequence goes on along the minus strand of JBDSBG010000046.1, from coordinate 16,680 downwards.
ACCAATATCAAAACCAGTTGTGATTCCGAGTTTCCTGGTCAAATTAAAAACAGCATATAGGTTGTGGAAATAGCGCATCAATCTTGCACTATCAGGTTTATCGGAACCAATGAATGTGCTATAGTTTAAAGTTGTTGTGGCGTTGGGTTTGTATTGCAGCTGTGTGCCAAAACTCATCAACGAATTGCCATCCACTCTCTTAATTTTTTGCCATCCATTTAGTAACAAACCACTTAATACCCATTTATTACTATTGGCTGTGTAGGTAAGTTTGACACCACTTTCATAGTATGGCGAATTATCTGCGAGGATACTTCTTGTTAACGTCCAGCAATCTTTTGATACGGCACTTTCAAAACCAATATGGGAAGAAAAAATCCCTGCGTCAGCGTTCCTTATAAAATCTCTTTCATCTTGCTAATATCTAGCTGAATTGATTCACCCTATCCCGATTGCTTGATGCAATGCATACATGACTATTTCTATTCCGATGCAATTTTATGCTACTTTACATTCCTGGAAGCAGGCGGTTGCGGGGGTGGAACAAAAAATCGCTTAAGCTTGTTGTGCAAAGTTGCAGCACCATAATAACGGCTACAGTCATTTTTGTTAACCGGGTAAACAAATTTGATAAGTGCATTTATTCCGCCCGCGGACTGGCCACAGCACTATAAATTTAGGAGATTCATTTTATAAATAAAAAAATAATCGGGTTAGAATTGTAAAGTACCCTTCCTGAACTTTAACGGATTATTTTGATCAATCGCTAGCGTTGTGATCAAGTTTTTCTGGTCCCGCTACAATGTCTAAGATGAGCAAGTTGAGCAGGATGGCAGCGGTGCTGCACCAATTTTCTTTATTAAAATGCAATCATTTGATGGAAGGACAAGTCAAGTTAATTAAAAATGAAAGAGTTGGTACGTTTGGCCAAAGCGCAATTCACTTCTAATGAGAAAGAACAAGGGAGGTTTAAAGTGCAAGCTTTTGCTCTTTCATAAGTATTAAATAATCAAGTTTATCGAATCAATACTACGTTTCCCTTCATGGATTTAATATTTGTCTTCCTGTCGGTTCCCTTTATTGTCCATACATAAGTGCCGTATTCCTGGGGCTTGCCTTTATAGGTCCCGTCCCATCCATGCCCTGTGTCGGCTGTTTCAAATACAAGTTCTCCATACCGGTTAAACACGCGAAAGAAATCCAGGCTGGCTATACCTGCATATGTCGGCCTGAAGATATCATTTAGTCCATCACCATTTGGTGTAAAGGCAGTAGGGATATAAAATGTCGGTCCCCTCAATACCCTTAAGTTTATGGTATCAGAAGCCCGGCAACCTGCAGCATCTGTTACAGTCAGGATAAATGTTTGATCGTTGGTGAGCACAGCTACAGGGTTTGGAAGATTTGCATTGTTTAATAAGTGTCCTGGTGACCATTGGTATGATCCTCCCCCGCTTCCAGACAATTGGTAAGGCATATTGTATACTGCGATATCATCGATGCCCGCCTGCGCAGTTGAAGCCGGCAATACCGTAAGGTCGAGGGAAGCAATAGAGTCGCAGCCGGTATTGGTTAGGAGTGAAACTGTATAAGTGCCCGTAATAGAATAGTTATTCCCATTCCAGGTATAGGGAACCTGGTCATGACAAATAGTTACCCGCGAAAGGCTGATCACAGCCCCACTGGCAGCCAGGAAGAGGCGGGCAATAGAATCACATCCGCTACTACCCGTAAGGGTTACCGTATAATTGCCGGCCGAAGCATAACTGTTGCCGTTCCAGATATAGGGAAACTGGTTGGTGCAAAGCGTAACAAATGTTGAGCTTGTACCTGAATTATTTAAGCTAAGGTTAAGCGTGGCAATGGAGTCACAACCGCCACTACTTGTAAGTGTTGTTACATAAGTGCCGGCAGAAGAGTAACTGTTGCCGTTCCAGCTATAAGGCAGCAGGTTGCTGCAGATCGTAACCGATGTTGTACTGCTAACGGTTGAGTTTGCAGTAAGTATAAGTGTGGCAATAGAATCACAGCCAGTGCTGCCTGTAAGGTTGACCGTATATGTGCCGGCCAGTGGATAACTGTTCCCGTTCCAGGCATAGGGAAGCTGGACATCACAAACAGATATCGATGTAGTACTTGTTGCAACTGGCACTGCCGTTAGTGCAAGAACTGCAATGGAATCACATCCACCGCTGCCCGTTAACGTTACAGAATAGGAACCGGCTGCAGTATAACTATTCCCGTTCCAGCTGTAAGGAAGCTGGGATTCGCAGATAGTTACAGGTGAAGTGCTAGTGGGAGGATTGCTGAGAGTTAAAATTAACGTTGCTATCGAATCACAACCGGCGGTTGCCGTAAGCGTCACCGAATATGTCCCCGCATTTGGATAGCTGTTCCCGTTCCATAAATAAGGCAATTGGTTATCACAGATGGTTACCGACGTGCTGCTGGTAATTACAGCATTTGAAGCGAGTACAAGCGTTGCTATTGAATCACAACCATCACTCCCGGTAAGTGTTACAGCATAGGTACCTGCGGAAGGATAACTGTTACCGTTCCATGAATATGGAAGCTGGTTATTGCAAACCGTAATGGCTGTTGAGCTTGCACTACCATTAGTGACCGTTAGCATGAGTGTTGCAAGCGAATCACATCCTCCACTTGCGGTCAATGGAACTACATAGGTGCCAGCTGCCGCATAGTTGTTGCCATTCCACAAATAGGGAAGCTGGTTATTGCAAATAGTAACCGGCGTGTTGCTTGCAGCCGCACTGTTCACCGATAAGATCAGGGTCGCAACAGAGTCGCATCCGCCCACTCCGGTAAGTGTTACAGAATAAGTTCCGGCGGCAGCATAGCTGTTTCCATTCCAGCTATAAGGCAGTTGGTTATTGCAAATGTTTATGGGAGTCGAACTTGAAACGGTAGACGTTACCGTTACTAATAGAGTAGCCGTAAGTGCACATTGTCCAACGTTAGGCGTGAAAGTATAAGTAGCGGAGATACTGTTACTAACTGATGCGGGACTCCATGTGCCTGTGATTCCGTTGTTGGATGTGGCGGGCAAAACCGGCACTGCTGATCCGCTGCAAATGGGCGGCGGATTGTTAAATATGGGCAAAATTCCCGCAGTAACGGTTATGGGTACACTAATAGGAATGGCACATTGGCCGGTAACCGGAGTAAATGTGTAGGTAGCAGTAGTAGTGGTGCTTACAGTTGCCGGGCTCCAGGTACCGGGGATCCCGTTGTCAGAGACGGCAGGTAAAACCGGGGCCACTGCGCCTGTACAAATTGTTCCAGGGATATTAAACGCGGGGGTGACAGCACCCACATTAAAACTGAGGCAACCAGGAGCAGCAATATTTCCACAAAGGTCTGTTACGGATCCGGATGAATTAGTTAGGCAAACCTGGAACGTTCCATTCGAAGTGATGGCAGGATTTACCGTTAATGTTATGTCAGTGGTACTTCCGCCAGTACAAACCGGGGACGACCATCCTGTCACTGTATAAGGCCCCGCCTGGTCCCGTAACTGAAAAATCTGCATTTTGAACTGTACTGCATAAAATATTTTCTGAAAATGTAATCCCAACCTGGCTTCCTCCACAGCTATTTATGGCGCTTACAGTCTCTATAAAAGGCGGTTCGTTAGAAGTAAAACTTTTGCTTTCAAGGAACACGCCACTGTCGAGCAACCCGTCACCAAAATCTGCTATTACCAGGCGCAGGTGATAGGTATTGCAGGGTTGCACCTGGCTAAATGCGGTGAGTGCAACAGTTTGCCCGTCATGTGTAAAATTCGTATTATAAATATTGTCGTAAAAATATTGGCTGTTTTGCACACAGGTACTTCCGATCACTTCATTCACATTAATTATTGAAACGGGTATATTTGTTCCCGGAATGAGTGCAATATTTTGGACACCGGCGATCCCGGGTCCTGAAATATAAAATGCAAAGGCGTCGTTATAATTACAAACATACGCAGCTGTATACTCTTCGGATGAAAAGACGTACCTGAATTTTACGGTATCTCCGGAAGGAATAAAATCAAATTCCAGCACACAAGCGTCAAACATACTATCGAGGTTGGCATTCAGCGTAGTTGCGAGGGTTGCGTCCCCCGGAAGGAACCAGTCTGTATCTGCAAGCAGGTATTGAGCCTGTTCAGTGCCATCAGCGTCAAGCCCTGTAACAAAAGAAGTTGGAATCGTTTTGGCACTTCCGGTAGTTAATACGATTCCACTGTCAAGATTTAAATTTGTACCTCCAAGGTTTTTAAAATAGCCTGCCATAAGGGAATTACCGGTGAATGAAACATTAGTAATCGATATACCTGGCCCTACCAGCTTTTGAGCGAGTGCTGCGGCGCTTGGTTCATCCGTAATAAGCAGTTGTGCAGAGCAATGGATCCAAAGAGGTAGGAGGATGACTGTTAGTAAAAATCTCTTCATAATACCCGGGTTGATAAAGTAATGCTCAAAAAAACCTCAAAAGAAATGCCAGCCATCCGGCATAATCATAAAACGCGGTAACGTCGACCCTTCTCTTGGGCACCAGCCCTAATAAAATAGTTAGTCCCATTCAGGCTGTAGCGTAGCGTAAAAGATTGGAGCTAACACTGACTTTTGGAGCCCGACCATTTTATAGCAGTTCCAGGGTTTAGACTAAATGTCGTAATGAATTACAACCGCGGCCAGCAGTCAACGTTATTTTGTGAGTTCATCCACCCTGATAATTATTTCACTACAGTTACAAGGTAAAGGCCTGCTATTGGTTACAATTTGCAGAGGTAGACGATGTATCGAGAGTCAAATACTAAGGATTAACTTCGGAATTGAGTAAATGACTACATATGATCAGTTGCAGATCATATATGGTTTTAAGAATCAGTGTTGCAGTCATTAGAATTCAATAGAGAAAAGTAAAACAATCAAAACGATATTTCCTTTCATCATTTCATTTTTTCAAACCTCCCTCTTCCTTTAATCGCCTCAATATAATTTTCCGGATCCTGCTTTTTCCCTTAAATGTGCCATCCCTCCTTTGAAAGAATCCTGCGACTCAGACAATAATTATTATTTTGATCAAATCGCTGAACATTCAAGCTTTGTAATAGCTATTGCAGTTGGGAGAAATAGATCACCGAACCCATCACTGTTAGGTATAAACGCTGTCCGCACATAAAATACAGGACCATTTAATACTTTCAGGTTAACAGTATTTAGATCAAACTAACCAAACATTATCCTTTACCAAAGAATGCAGGTCTGATCATGGGTTGAGGTTGCAATTGGAAGTATTTCCTATAATACTTAAGATCTTAAGCTTTTTGTATGTGGCTATTTTAATCGTATCCGGTTAAGCGGGCAATTGGAAGAAGCATGTAAATGTAATATTGTTGATGTGGCGAATGAAGTAATTAACTACTTATCATAATAAGATCTCAAATCTTAGAAGAAATAATGGAAAATCTATCCGCCCACTCTTAGGTCATAATAGTGAGTATTGCAAAACACTTTGAATTAATTGGCAGTACAGTTGTGGCAAGTGCAGCAAAACTTAGTGCGCAAATTCCAGGGAGAATAACTTTAATGAAAACAAATAGGACAACAGCTGGCATAAATAGAAAGCGGGGGGAACTACGGCGTTACAGCAAAGTGTAGCGGCAGAAAGAGCACCTGCAACCATTAAAACAATGTTGCGTAAATGCTCCTGCTGCAAAACTGGTACAATGATTACAAAAGAAGTCATTGAAAAGCCTGGGCCGATACAAAAATATTTTGCGGACACAAAACCTGCACCTGCTGTCCAACAATGGGTAGAGGAGTTTTGTGACTGCATTAAAACAAAACCGAATAAACCTTCTGTTCATGGGCAGCTGAGTCCACAGCACAAAAAAGGCAGGCGTAATGCCTGCCTCAATTCCTTTTCGCTTATATCGATAGCTCAATAACGGGCGGCTACAGGGTTCCGTTCAACATCGCTTTCATTTCTTGCCGGTCGGGCAAAACGAAAGCCTGGTTATTAGCGGTTTACCCCTAGGCGAAGAGACGAGAAATGAATGTTTCAATTTATTAGAGTCTGTGCTAAGAAGTGTCGGGCATATGAAGCTGTTGGGCAGGTTAGCTTTTGTGTGTTTGGTTTGTGGCCTGCCTGAAGTGCTTTAATTGCTGAGTGGGGTACTTATGAGAAAAAGTATTTCAAAAAAATACCGTAAAGCTTGCCCTTGCAAAGAATGGTGTCCCCGGTGTAAAATGAATTTCTGAAACTGGTGCCGGTTCGTTTTGTAAGCGGCTTTCTGTGTCAAATTGTGTTTCCTTCCATTTGCTGTTGAGAACATTTTGAATAGCTAAACCAGCCTCCCATCTTTTCTTTGAATAGTTAACTGCTGCATCTACAATAAAGTATCCTTTTGCTACCACTGAATTGTCTTCATTCGCTGGTCTCTTGTCCATAAAGCGATAACGTAAACTGCCATTCCATCCATATTCTTTTCTGTAGGTAAATCCCCCTACGCTTGAAAAACGTGGGGCTAAGGGTAAGTAACTGTCTGATTTGGGAACACCTAACGCTCTCGGATTGGCAAGGCTTATATCTACATCAGCAAAAAGGTTTTTTATCAGTTCATACCTGGCTGAAACATCTATTCCAACTCTTTTTGTTTGACCACCCGGCTCTACTACGCCTTCATCGCCAACATAAATAAATTCCTGGTCAAGCCACAAGTACCAAAAGGCAGATTGCAAAACTAATTTTCTGCTGATTTTAAAAATACCACCTACATCAGAGCCCCATCCCGGTGGCAATACTTTTCTTCCATCCTGTTGGACTGCCACTCTTGTATCGTTGCTGTGGAAACCCCTGCCATTGTAAAAATATAGCTGCACATTATTATTAACTTTAAGATTGAAATTAAGTTTAGGGCTTATCAACGTTGAGCTTGATTTTAATACTTGTGTTGCTAACCTATCGTTGTACTTGTTTGTAAAATAATCTGCTCTTACAGCAGCTGTAATATCTAAGCTTTTAGATACTGATATTTTCTGTGCCCAGTAAATTCCTGCGTTCATTTCATTAATATCTCCAAGCATAATCTTATTAGTAACGGTACTCCTGTTTTTGGTTCTTGTTAATTCAACGTCATTGTTATCATCATACCTTATCTGAACACCAGCCTTTGTTTGCGTTTTAATGTTACTTAACAGGTAATCTTTTTGATAAGAACCATTGTAACCTATAATACTCCTGTTTTCACTTTGCTTTATCTGGTCACCGTTTATAGGGTCTTCCTTAAAGAAAGTAAAGTTGGAGTAAAGCTTAAATTTGTTTTTGGTATAATAAACCTGATTACGCAATACTGCTCCATTGTTTAGATTGGAGTGTATTTCTATGTTTGCATTGTAACGGGAAGTTTCACCACCTTCTGTATTATCAATTGCACCATAAAACCCAATGCTGCCGTTTTCAACAGCCCGGTCAGGGATTTGACCTGAGGCATTCCATTTACTTGTAAAACCTGTTGCGGTTGCGGTTAAAGTGCTATTGCTGCTGATACTACCGTGATATTTCAACATACCATTAAAGCGTTGAAATTTCTGGGGACTTTCAAAAAAACCTTTGGTAAAAGATGCTTCACCGGCAAAAAACAAACTCTGATTTCTTTTTTCCCTGTTTGGTTTAATTAAGTTTATCCCTGTAATGCCCCTAAAGGTTCCAAACTGTCCTCCCTCTACTTTCATGAAACTGTTTTCCAAATAATCCTTTGTTTTGAACTCTACAAAACCGGCGGTAGTAAAGTTTCCCTTGTCAGCAAAGTAAGGACCTTTATTAAAGTTTATTTTATCTATTATTTCGGGTATCACCCAATGCAAATCTGCATAACCCTGGCCGTGTGCATGGCTTACCATGTTAACCGGAATACCATCAACTGTAATGTTAATGTCCGTACCGTGGTCTATATCAAAACCTCGAAGAAAAATCTGTTCTGATTTGCCACCACCGGCATGTTGTCCTATAAATAAACCCGGAACCATCCTTAAAACTTCCTGCGAATTATTGATAGGTCGCAGGTGAATATCCAGGTCACTGATGGTTTTAAAAACGCCATTACCTGCAGATGCCAAAATTTTTATTTCTCCAAGGCTGGATATCTTGGTGTCTATATAAACGATGGTTGAATTATCTGTAATGGTAAGTGATGAAAGGTCAATTGTTTTTGGTTCAAAACCTACACAGGCAATATTTAATTTGCTGATTGCTGCCGGTAAATGTTTTAAATTAATAAAGCCATTTTCATCGGCTGAAGAATTGAAGGTTAAATCTTCGCTTTGTGCAAAAGCATCCGGAACAGGAATTTTTGAACTGCTGTTCACAACGTAAATGCCTTTAAGGGTATTTTGAGCATATGCCAAATTCCCTGCTAACAACAAGCACAAAAGTAAAAAGTATTTGAACCTTTTTGTAAAAGTATACATGAGCTTAAAGATTTTAAGAATACAAAATGACAAGAAGCACTAATAGTTGCGATAAGCACAACATCGGCTAAATGAATTAATAAGAAAAATAAAAGTCAATTAACCGCACCTGGGTGGGGGGTAATGCTTGTCTAAATACAAAGAGAATACTTTGTAAATTCTTCTTCCAAAATTCGGTTTTTCAATAAATAGTTGAGGAATGATATAAGAGCTTTGTACAATTATATGAATGGAAACAGGCTCGGATGTTTTAGAGGTTGGGGGTACTTTATTGTTTTCTTCATCGTATGAGAATGTAGCAATTTCTATTAGTGCATGTTGGTCGCCGTGATGGTGATGGATTGTGGCTATATGTTCAGCTTTCCAAAAAATATGGGCAAGTTCATCCTGCACTAATATCAATAGAGGTTTGCACACAGCTAAGAGGTAAAGTAGTAGAAGATAATATGCAGCAGTATTTTTCACTTTAACCCAACAAAATTATTTGGTTAGTAACTTGATTTTAATTTGTACTTACGACAAAAAAGTAAATGGGGATGTGCTGCAATCTGCGTTGGGCAGTTAGAAAAATTGCAATAAATGTCGGCGCTTGAATGTGAGTAAGATATCGAATAGGGTTACCGCTAAGATTGTCGCTTGCCTTTTTTGCTTTAGTTCATGTTCCTTCAGCGCGACTTTCAGCCCAACAGCGAACGGCTGTAAATCTGACGAACAAAAATCCAACAAAGCACTTCATACCGCAACAAAAGCACAATTATGAGATGCTGCTGATTGCTCCAACTTCCAGACCCAATAAGTGTAAACGGTTTGTTGAACTAAACTTGCGGTAGCCTTTCTTTGACTCCTTAACATTTATAGTTCATTTAAAAATACAAAATCATGGGTACTAAAATATCAGCAAAACAAGTTAGGTGAGAAGTAAGCTTCACGTACAAAGACTACAAAGATGGTGCAAGTAAAAAGTTAATGAGGCTAAGCAACAGTCAGTTTGTAAGAAGGTTCGCACAGCAAATACTTCCAGACCGGTTTCTACGCATCAGTTATAACGCATTTCTTAGCGGCACCTTGAAGCAGGGAAAACTACAGGATTTACAGCAAAGCGTAGTCGCGGCAAGAGCTAATGATGATCTAATTTTTGACATTGCGCAGTTTATTTTGTTAAGGTTTCCAAAATGTCTTTTGTTTGTTGGTCGTTGGGGTCAAGTTCCAGGGCTTTTCGATAGCTTTTAATTGCATTTGGCTTATCGTTAAGTTTTAAATAATAGTCGCCCCAACGACTATGAACCATTGATGAATTGGGATGTTGCTCCATCGCCAAATCTAAAATTGTTTTAACAGCAATTGAATTTAATGGCTTTTTATTCATTAGGTCGTAGGCCAAATATGTTATTTGCCCTTCGTTCATATTCATTGCTCCAAATGCTTTTTTTGCTTCATCATATCTCTGCATATTGAGGTATTCGCCTGGCGAAAATTCATCGTCTTTCATTTTAGGCATTGGTTTTTCCTGATAAATATTTTGCAGCCCGGTGACTTCGCCTTTTTCATTTCTTTTAAAAAAGCCCTTTATGTTGAAATCGGTAAATACAATCGTGTCTTTTGTGATTGGGAAGCAATAAATCTCAAAACCATTATTGATGTTTTCCACCAAATAGCTTTTTTCTTTCCGTAGATAAAGCACTTCGTCTGTTGCCATTCGGTAACGACCTGCCATTTTATTTAATTCAGTATCTGGCAAACTGATTGGCTTTATTTCTGTTGGCAGGCTATTAGTCCAATTATAAACCTTCGCAACTGCTCTTCTTATTTCTTTTCCAATTCCGTTCTGATTATCTCCCGAATTCAGCATTATAATGACACCGTCGCCACCTTCAACACTTGCCATAGCATAAGCTAAGAAACCTGCATTTACGCCTGTGAACTCAAAGAAAACTCCCTTCGGGTCTTTGTTGTCTGTTCTTTGAATTAAAAACGGCCCAATTGCCATTTGTTCTTTGTATCCGCCGTCTGAGACATTTACTTGTGTAGTGAGCATTTTCCTGGTGGTGGCCTGGCTCAAAATCTTTCCTTTACCTAAGTATGATTTTTGAACATCAATAAAAAACTTTGCAAGGTCAGTTGCTGTGCTATAAAGCCCTGCTGCTGCTTGTTGTGGGTAAACGTATGGCATTCCCTTAAACCAGGATGCATTAGAATAAGCCCAGGAACATTGCTTTTTAAATCTTGCAGGGACTGGTTGCTCAAAAGTTGAATTTTTCATTCCAAGTTTGTCAAAAATTATTTCCTGTGTGAGGTCGGCAAAACTTTTTTTAGAAACGTCCATAAGTGCTAATTGTGCAATCATACTGCCGCCACCTGAATACCGAAACTCTTTACCTGGTTCGCTATTTACAACTACCGGCCTTGTTCCTGAAATTTTTGCACCACTCAAAACATCAACAATGGTTGGCAATTGTTGAGTTGGGGTAAAACCAAAATAAGATGTTTGGGATGTTCCGGCTGAATGGCTCAATAACATTCTCAATGTTATGGGTGTCTTTTCTGTAAAATCATTCCCGGGAATTTTCCAGGAAGTAAGATAGTTGTTAATAGGCTTCTCTAAATCAATTTGTCCATCGTCAACCATTTTCAAAGCTGTAAAAGCCATTAGAAATTTACTTATAGAGCCTGCTGAAAACATTGTTTCAATTGTTACAGGAGTGTTTTTGAGGGTGTCTGCTAAACCATAACCTTTTGCCCATTCAATTTTATAGTCTTTTATAACTGCAATACTTAGTCCTGGTACTTTGTAGTATTTCATTCTGTCAATAATGTTCCAACCTCTAAAACCTTTCACTGGCACATAAGGAATTAAATTATTTTCTACTTGTAAGATTTTCTCTTGCACTTGTTTATTTTGAGCAAAAGTCTGCGCTACAAAAACTGTCAATAAAAGTAAAGTAAGTAATCTCATAATTTTTTGAATATTGAGGTCTGACTTTAATGGCACACAACGTAAAGCTTTGGCACCGCAGGGCTAATCAAAGAATGTCAGCCCAATGCTGCAGCTAAGATAAATAGAATTACAGATGTTCGGCCTACGTTAGTCAGCCTATATGCCAATGCAATGTTTGGTTCAGTCTTTTTTCGCAATAAGTCAAAATTCCTTCAACGGATATTTAAAGTCTAACTGCAAATTTTATTCATCTACAGATTCTCCTGGCGTTTATCGACTTGTCGTTAATGTTCTTCAAGCGGCAATCCTATTTTATAGTTTTCCACCTGTCAAGCCGTTTCATTCCTCGTGTAAACAACCAAGAAAAAAATCTTGAATGTCCACCTTCCATCATTTTTTTCTGACAATATTCTTGAAATTCTAAAACATTATTTCCTTTGTAAACAAACTCGCCATCTTCATAGCAGTAGGAACAATACTTTTTGCTAATAGTTCTGTCTGCATTTGTTCCGCCTCCTTTTTCGTCTCGTTTTAACGGCATACCGCAAGACTGACAGTTTTTAAATTCTTTATCCATGTTTAGTGTTTAGGTTTGTTTAAAAAAATGTACAGCATATTTTACCTGGTTGCTTCAACAATCCACATTAAAGCGTAGGCGGTTGTAAAATATGGTTTCGAACTTTTTACTTTAAGTCCTGCTTTGGCAAATGCTTTTGCATAGTCTGTTGTTGGAATATAGTCGCCAATCAAATCTGTGCCATTTGGTTTCAAAACTCTTGCAACTGCAGCTAACGTTCCAGGGCTAGTCGATGTGGGTTCATAGGAATTCGTCCGCCTTGGCTAACTGAAGCTAAATTTATAAATAAAAGTTGATGATTTGCACTCAGCTAAATTGATAGGGTAAGCTGGATAGGAAGCCAAATTGAAAAACAAAGTTGAAACGCTGCTTCCGTCTACCCCGAATATTGGGCAAGCAGCCTGGTAGAGGCTGGGCTTCATTGTGAATGATATCTAAATTATTTTGTTCGCCCACCAACAATTTTGTCATATTCAATGTCGTTAGGTTCCCATAGCTCAACTTTGTTATTTTCAGCATCAATTATATGCACGAATTTTCCGTATTCAACGGATTCAATTTTGTCAACAATTACAACGCCTTCTTTTTTTAATTCTTCAACAAGGGCTTCTAAATTGTCAACCCTGTAATTAATCATAAAGTCTTTTGTCGAGGGTTCAAAATGTTTTGTAGTTTCTGCAAACGGGCTCCATTGTGTAAATCCCTTTTTTGTTGTGTCTGCACCTTGTCGCCACTCAAAATTTGTACCCCACTGGTCTGTATCTAATCCAAGATGTTTCTTATACCATTCTTTCATTTTGTTAGGGTCTTTGCACTTAAAGAAAATGCCGCCGATACCTGTTACTTTTTTCATTTTATTGGTATTTGAATTATTGTCAATGAGTTTGTTTGCAGTAAAGCCAAGTCCAAAAGCTCCTGCTAGGGAAAGGATGATCAGATATTTTTTCATTTCACAAAAATAGTGAGCTTGTAGTACTTAAAATTGGATGAAATTAACCTTGAATCAAAATAAAGTTTGGCGAAGTTTTGTCAATTTGGTTATTGGTTACAAGATTTGAATATTGAGAAGGTGTCAAAGAAGTAACAGATTTAAACAGATTGATAAAGTGTGATTGGTCATAAAAATTTAGACTATATGCCAACTTTGTAAACGACTGCTTTGGTTCTTTTGAGAGTAAATGCAATGACTTATTTATTGACAGCAAGTGTGAATATTTTACAGGGCTTACACCCACAAATTTTTTAAATGCTCCAATCAGCGCTTTGTTAGAAATTGATTGTCCATTACAGATATCAGCAATCTCACCTTTTGCTATAAGTGTTTCTGAAATTCTGCTTAAGGAATGCGTTAAATATGGGGGGCTATTATATAAGGTTATGTTTTTTAAAAGAAAGGTTTCTATTAAAGTAATTTTGTCGGCGATTAAACCAGCATTTTGAATTTGCTGAATTAAGGTCTGCAATGACTGTCCGAATACAATGTTTGCGTTAATAAAATTATCGGAGAAATCACTTGAATGGTATTTAAGAAATGCTTTTAATCCATTCACTTTAAATAAAACGCCAAGCATTTCGTGTTTGCCTTTGCTATACGAAAAGTATGGTTTTGATTGAAGTCCATTAATCCATGCCAATGGGTTTTCCATTGCAAATGAGCTGTCCCCTGCTTTTTTTATTTTGAAGGATTCGGAAAAGTTAAAAACAAGTTCGTGATTTGGTAAAGGAATTGTCAAACTGGTGGCAGTCAGATTGTCTGCCTTGCAATACCATATTTTGTCAATGAAATGACTTAGCTGATTTGCCGGATAATGTTCAACATAAGTCATAATAAGTTTCAAATTTTGTATGCATCTTGAAAATGTTGGGTTGTAATAGCATTGCCGCTAACGGACACTGCTTGATAATGTGGGGGTATTTGAAAATAGTCCCCTGTAACTGAACCGGCCTGCCGGTAGGCTGGGCTAAATGTAGGTAATTTAAGTCAACCTGAACGATAGACTGCTCAACAAAGCGTGCGCTGCAAAGGGGCAAATGCCAGGCCTGCAGCTATTTTTTTCTTCAACCAATAATATAGACCTATAAACCCAAAAGGATATTGTTAATAGTAGCCTGTACTTATTGAAATGAAGAGATAAAAAGTAATTATGAAACAAAAACATTAGCGATATAAACATATTCTACTTTGAAAGCAGCGAAAGGTTTTTCATAGTACGCTTTGTTATGTAATGCTTTTCTGTCAGCCAAATGAAAGTCCAAAAGAGTCGGAACGTTTTGCCCCGGCTTTAATAATTTTTTCTTGTGCTTAACCAACAACTCTTTTGTCATTGGAAACAAATTTTGCAAATGCAAATAAAGCACCTGTTACCAAAATGTTTCTTAAGAAATTTACCATTTCAAGTTCCTTTTCTCTGTCAATGTTTACAGTCATTGCTGTTGCGTCTAATTCGTTTCCCATTGCTCCTGGTAAGTGAACCAGGAAAGCCATAAGTATTACATAAAGCGCCATCAGGCAATAAGCCAATTTATCATACTTGCCAATTACTGCACAGACTATAAATAGTAAAATACAAACCAAAGTGAAGTAATTCCAAAAATATGGAAAGGGTATATAGTCTGGTACAAAAGCAGCACCGACTTCCGGCTTGCCAAGATGCAAACCAACGTACAATAAAAACGATAAAGGAAAAATATATCTTCCTGCGTTCAAGATTTTGTCCTTAGGTTGAAGTTTTAGTTTGTTGGGAATGGGATTAGCGGTCTAACCTCTACAGAACTGTTTGAATATTTTAAAATTGGGCAAGCCTTGCTCCATTCCTGAACCTCTTCCAAATTGTCTGCTTTGCAAATTAAAAAACCTGAAACTAAAACACTATCAGCTTCCTTATGTGGTCCAACTTTTAAGCCTTCATTGCTTACAATAGAAGCTGTGTATTCAACGGGTGCTGTATGAACCAGTTTTTCCTGCATTGCTATATTGCCAATCCAGGATTGCCATTTGGGCATATCTTCAGCCATATCCTGGCTTGTTGCTAAATAACCGCTTTCGGCACTTGCATTTTTGAAAATCAATAAGTACTCTTTCATTTTTTGAGATTTTAAATTGTGAATGATACTGCAAAAATGAAACGCCGAAAGTTATTTGATGATGACAAAAGTCTATGTTTTTAAAAAAAGCTATTCCTTGGGCTTATACTGCAAGGCTCTAATATTATTGGTTGCCAGGTTTACTGTTTCAGCTATTCTTTTAAGTTTAGTAGTGTGTTGTTTGGCACTATAAATCCACTGTAAAATACCACGCTTTGTTGATGCAGGAAAGTTTTCAAAATTAACACGAGCCAGTTCGTTTTTGCTAAAAAACTCTTTCATTTCATTTGGAATTTCCAAGTCGTCTACTTTATTAAGGGCTTCCCAGGTGCCACTTTCTTTGGCAAGTTGTACCATTTTAATGCCTTGAGTCATCATTTTGTTTTCACTTAACAAGCGTTCTACTTTTTCTTTATTTACTTTACTCCAATTGCTTTTAGGATTTCTTTTGGAGAAAAATTGATAATAGCTTTCATCATTTCTTTTATTTGGCAAACTATCAATCCAGCCAAAACATAAGGCATCATCTACAGCTTGTTGGTAACAAACAGATGGAATGTTGCTTTCTTTTTTGTAGATAATGAGCCAAATACTCTCTTTAGTTAAATGATTTTCTAGAAGCCAACTCCTCCATTCATCGCTGTTTTTAGCATAAAAGGTATTTATATTTTCTAAAGGCTTCATCAGTTTATAACCTGGCTTTTAATCGGCTAAAAACGTCTTTGTTGATACCTAAATAAGAAGCAATGAGTTTGCCTGAAACCCTTGTCATTAGTTTGGGCCTAAATTCCATCAGCCATTTAATTCTGTCCAATGCTGAAAGTGCAACAACACTGTTGACACGATAGACAGAGTTGGCATAAGAGGTCTCTAAAATTTGTTTGTAAACCTTGTCAAATTGGGGTACGGTTTCCATCATTTTTTGGAAACCTAGCCTGTCAATTGCTAATAATTCACAAGGCTCAACAGTTCTGATATTTTCGGTGGCCGGGTTTCCACTTCCAAAGCTTAATAGTTCTGAACACCAAGTTCCTTCTGTTACGATGTCTCTTGTTGTTTCGTTCATATCGTTGTCGTAAACAAAAACCTGAAGGCAACCTTTAGTTATAAAATAAACTTGTTTGCAAACTTGCCCTTGTTGAACTAAAAATTCGCTTCTGTCAAAATGCAAGGGTTTGAAGTAGCTTAACACGGTATCTAAATTATCAATGTCATTACCGAGCCTGCTGATGATATGTTCTCGTAAAATGTCTATCATTTGATGTCGTCTGTTAAAGTCAGCAGAGTGGTCGTGTAGCATTACACACAACCTCGTTTTGCGAAGGCAGGGAATTAAAATTCGTTCTGCCGGGCCCGTCCGTAAAGAAACGAAAATTTTATTCAACCGCAATGCCAGCCTGCGCATCCCGATAAGTATCGGCACGTAGCAAAATGCGCAGGCGGCTAAAGGACTTGTCTGCTGATTTACTGAAGCTCTTGTTGAACTAAACCTTCGGTAGCCTTTCTAACACTTCGTTATATTTATAGTTCATTTAAAAATACAACATCATGGTAACTAAAAAAAATCTGCGGAAGAACTTCGCTACAACAAGTATTTAAATCGT
>JBDSBG010000045.1:0-13925 GCA_039921685.1 Ferruginibacter sp. | reverse complement strand
GTTTTAATTTAACAATTGATGGAGATGTGCCTGTTGGTGCCGGCCTCTCCTCCTCTGCCGCTGTAGAATGCGCAACAGCTTTTGCTTTGAATGAAATTTTCGAACTTGGTTTTGATAAAATAAAAATGTGTTACATGGCTCAAAAGGCTGAGCATGTATTCGCTGGCGTGAATTGCGGTATCATGGACCAGTTTGCTAGCATGCTTGGAAAGAAAGACCATGTGATCAAGTTAGATTGCCGCTCATTGGAATATGAATACATCCCCTTTAAATTAGACGGTTATAAAATAGTATTGCTAAATACCAATGTAAAACACAACCTCGCTTCTTCTGAATATAATATCCGCCGGCAACAATGTGAGGAAGCTGTTGCGATCATCAAACAATTTCATCCTTCGGTAAATAGTTTGCGGGATGTGGATTTTGATATGCTTGATAAATATGTTGCTATTTCCCACCCATTAATTCACCAGCGTTGCAAGTATGTTGTTAAGGAAAATACCAGGCTGCTTGCAGCATGTGAGGATCTGAAAAATGGAAATATTGTAGCGCTCGGTAATAAAATGTACCAGGCACATACCGGGCTAAGCACAGAATATGAGGTGAGCTGCAAAGAACTTGATTTTCTTGTTGATTATGTAAAATTAATACCCGGTGTAGTTGGCGCAAGAATGATGGGGGGCGGCTTTGGTGGCTGTACCATCAACCTTGTTCAGGCAGATGTTATTGAAAAATTAATTAAAGATGTGAGTGTTGCTTATGAAGCAGCAATGAAACTTCCTTTGACAACTTATATTGCTGAAATTGAAAACGGAGCCAGCAGCTGTGAACTATAGGCCAATGCTATTATATTAATAAACTGCCGACTGCTTTTAACCCCTTCGTTTGCGGGTAGGGGTAATAGTGAGGCAAAAAACAACATTTCATGAATGCATTAACCACAACCGACTACCTTGTATTTCTTTTTTACTTCCTGGTTGTTTCAGGATATGGCTTTTGGATATATCGCCGTAAAAATAAAAAGACCATATCTGCATCCCATGATTATTTTTTAGCAGAAGGTTCACTTACCTGGTGGGCAATTGGTGCATCGCTGATCGCTTCAAATATTTCTGCCGAACAATTTATAGGTATGAGTGGAAGCGGTTTCAAAATGGGACTTGCCATTTCATCTTATGAATGGATGGCTGCATTAACATTGATCATAGTCGCAGTATTTTTTATGCCGGTGTATCTTAAAAATAAGATATTTACGATGCCGCAGTTCTTAAGTCAACGCTACAATGGAACAGTGGCGATGATCATGGCTGTGTTTTGGCTGCTGCTATACGTTGTCGTGAACCTGATGTCGATTCTTTACCTTGGTGCCCTCGCAATTCATGGCATCTCGGGCCTGGATATTGGTTTGTGTATTGGCCTCCTTGCTGTCTTTGCTGTTATCATCACATTGGGTGGAATGAAAGTGATCGGCTATACTGATGTTATCCAGGTTTTCTTTTTAGTTTTAGGTGGATTGGTGGCGACATACATCGCCTTAAATCTAGTGGCAGAACAATCCGGGCAAACAGGATTGTTAAACGGCTTTAATTTATTAACAAAACAGGCGAATGATCATTTCCACATGATTTTAAAAAAAGACAATAGCAGTTATGCCGATCTTCCCGGCCTCTCGGTTTTATTGGGTGGCTTATGGATCGCCAACCTGAATTACTGGGGCTGTAACCAATACATTACCCAACGTGCATTGGGCGCCAGCCTTCCAACAGCCCGCAAAGGATTGTTGTTTGCAGCCTTCTTAAAATTACTGATGCCAGTTATTGTTGTTCTGCCAGGCATTGCGGCCTATGTGCTATATCAAAAGGGGATGTTCCATACTGAAATGCTCGATTCAAAAGGAATCACTGATGTGAACAAGGCATATCCTTCCTTATTAAATTTATTACCAGTTGGCTTAAAAGGATTATCATTTGCAGCTTTGACAGCAGCCATTGTTGCATCTCTTGCAGGCAAGGCGAATAGTATTGCAACAATTTTTTCACTAGACATTTATAAGAAAGCGATTAACAAAAATGCGGATGACAAAAAACTCGTCAGTATCGGGAAGGTAACCGTTATCGTTTCTATATTCCTTGCGGTGTTATTGGCTCTTGCTGTGGGGGAACAATTAATGGGAGAAGGAAAACAAGGATTTCAATACATACAGGAATATACCGGGTTCGTTTCTCCTGGTATTTTTGCCATGTTTATTCTTGGATTTTTTTGGAAAAAAACAACTTCAAATGCAGCCCTGTTTGCAATGATCGGTGGCTTCTTACTGGCCTTGTTCTTCAAATTTTTGCCGGGTTTTATGGATCTTTCTTTCCTGGCAAATTCAGGATTTTCAACACTTGAAAAAGGCGTATACATTATCCCCTTCCTCGACAGGATGGCAATTATATTTATCCTTTGTGTAATTGGTATGGTGATCATCAGCAAAGTTGATAATAAAAGGGGTGTTCAAACAAATGGACTTGAAATAGATAAAACAATGTTCAAAGTAGATACATCTTTTGCAGTTGGTGCATTGATCGTGTGTGGGATCCTGTTGGGATTGTATAGTTTATTTTGGTAAACGAAACTTGTGAGCGGTCAGGCGCCGAAAACGATTGTACCAATGTTCCTAAAAATAAAACAGCTTACTAAATGAATATTACAAAAAAGCCGTTTGGCAATTTCGATAACAGGCCCGTTACCGAATACAGCTTAGAAAATGCCAATGGCATGCAGGTTTGCATCATTAACTATGGTGCTACAATAACAAAGATCATTACAGCAGATAACAAAAATTCGTTTGCCAATGTTGTCAATGGATTTAATGATCTTGAAGGTTATTTGCAGAGCAGCAATCCATATTTCGGCTGTATCGTTGGCCGGTATTGCAACCGGATCGCATACGGGACTTTTAGTTTGAATGGAAAAAAATACCAGCTTTCAAAAAATCACGGTGAACATAATTTGCACGGGGGCGACAAAGGCTTTGATAAAGTATTATGGAACGCCCAGGCTAATGAGACCGACAACAGTTTACAATTAACCTACTTCAGTAAAGATGGCGAGGAGGGATTTCCGGGAAATCTTAATATAACGGTGCTGTATAGCCTAACGAATGAGAACGAACTTAGAATTGAATATACTGCTACAACAGACCAATCAACTCCTGCTAATTTCACCAATCACAGTTATTTTAATTTGTCTGGCGATAACAGTAACCCGATACTCGATCATGAGTTGCAGGTACTTTCTGATAAGTACACCGTGACAGATGCGAAACTCATTCCAACGGGGGAAATTGCAGACACCCGGAATACCGCACTGGATTTTACTTCAGTAAAAAAAATCGTGAAGGATATTGCTAAGGTCAATGGATATGACCATAATTTAATTCTTAGGAAGATTGCCGGTTCGACTGGCCCCGCTCCTGCCGCCACTTTATATGAGCCGTTGAGCGGCCGTTTAATGCAAATGTTTACAACAGAACCTGCTGTGCAATTTTATTCGGGAGCCGTTCAGCCCGGGCCACAAGCTGGTTTATGCCTGGAAGCACAACATTACCCAAACAGCCCAAATGAACCGTCATTTCCAAACACAATTTTAAATCCGGGGGAAGTTTACAGGCAGGTTACTGTTTACAAGTTTTCAGTTGTGTAAAATTGTAAATATGAGTTAAGGGTATGACCTAATACAGATCTTAAATCTTTTTGATTTGTTGTGCGATATCGTCCATAGATATACCGTTGTGACTTTCTTCGTAGATGCACTCACCTTTGTTGATAATGAGGACTTGCGGGGATTCGTGGTTTACCATAAACTCGTCCTCGATCTTATTTGAAATATTCCTGTATTTTATGAGATCAAGATAGTAGAAATCTACTTGGTCGGGAGGTTGGGCCCGTTCGAGCCGGCTTTTAGCAACGCTGCTGATAGAACAGCGGGTACTGTGTTTAAAAATTACCTGGGGCATTTGCCCTGATGCCTGTTTTATTTGTTGTAACTGATCTTCAGTGGTTAGCAATTTCCAATTCATTACGGCTTATTCATTTGTGTGGTTGAAGGGCAGCCATATTTGCTGGTGCCGCAGCTTCCAATTGATATCACAAATGCTGCCAGTAATGCTATAAAAAATATTTTCTTCATTTTTATTTCTTTTTAATATTATACAAAGATAATTATATGTACGGTAAACGGAAAAAATGGTTCAAATATTACGCCTGCATCCTTAAATACACGCAAATCTACCTACATTTGAGCACCCTATTAATTTCACCTTTAAACCCTTAATAGCCATGTTAGTATTAAACCGCCCCATTGCATTTATAGACCTTGAAACCACGGGCGTAAGTTTATCCACAGATAGAATTGTTGAAATTGCGATCATAAAAGTCTTACCCGATAATAGCCGGCAGGTTAAAAGAAAACTGATCAATCCACAAATACCCATTCCTAAAACATCTACCGATATTCATGGAATAACCGACGAAATGGTAAAGGATGCACCAACTTTTAAACAAGCCGGAAACGAAATAAAACAATACCTCGAAAATTGTGACCTTGGAGGATATAACAGCAACCGTTTTGATATTCCAATATTGATGGAAGAGTTTCTTCGGGCAGGCATGGAGGTTGACCTGAGTAACAGGCGCATGATTGATGTACAACATATTTTTTATACAATGGAGCCCCGTACGCTCACAGCCGCATATAAGTTTTATTGCCAGAAGGAATTGGTAAATGCTCATAGTGCCGAAGCTGACGTGGAAGCTACCATAGATGTTTTTATGTCCCAGGTAGATCGATATAAAAATCTTGGCAATTCAGTTGATTCCATTCTGGGAACGATTGGAGAAGAGAAGGTTGTTGACTATGCAAGAAGATTCTGTTTTGATGACAAAGGCGTTGAAGTTTTTAATTTTGGAAAATTCAAAGGCCGGGCAGTTAGCGAGGTCTTAAAATCCGAACCACAATATTATGACTGGATGATGAAAGGAGATTTTCCCCTTCACACAAAACAAAAGCTGACTGAAATATTAAACCGCACCCTGTTAAAGATAAATTAAAAGATTTTGCAGCTTTTTCATAATTACCGCTGTCAAAGTTTTATATATTAAATTTGTCACTAGCTCCTTTACTGCTATTGGAAAAACTAGTCATCATACCCACGTTCAATGAGAAGGAAAACATTGAAGCAATTATTAAGGCTGTAATTAATTTACAGCAGGATTATCACATACTTATTATTGATGATGGCTCGCCGGATGGCACTGCTTCTATAGTGAAATCGCTCTTTCCAAAATTTCCCGGCCTGTTGTTTTTAGAAGAAAGACGTGGAAAACTTGGCCTTGGCACCGCCTATATTCATGGATTTAAATGGGCGCTCGGCAAAGGATACAGGTATATTTTTGAAATGGATGCCGACTTTTCGCATAATCCCCAGGATCTTGAAAAATTATACAATGCATGCAGGAATGGTGCAGGCCTTGCCATTGGCTCCCGTTACGTAAAAGGTGGAAAAATCGAAAACTGGCCCTCCGACAGGATCATGCTATCAAGGGGTGGTGCACTTTATACAAAAATGATCACCTGGATGCCCGTGAATGATCCAACCGCTGGCTTCGTTTGTTATAAAAGAGAAGTACTGGAAGCCATGAATTTCAGTAGCATTAGTTTTGTCGGCTATGCGTTCCAGATAGAAATGAAATTCGCAACATGGAAACTCGGTTTTAAGATCAAAGAAGTTGCCATTACTTTCAAGGATCGAAAACTTGGTGCAAGTAAAATGAACAAGGGCATTGTAAAAGAAGGCATCCTTGGCGTATTGAAATTACGCTGGCAAAGTATGTTCAAAAATTACCGGCGCCGGGTAGCAAATAAAGCTCCGCTGGAGCAAGTAGTATTTCCGTCAAAGGATATTGTTCCAGAAGGTAAATAGATACAAGCTGTAAGCTATGAGCCTTGAGCTTTCCATTTTAATTGACCACCCTTACTTTATTAAAGTTTCAATCCTCACAATTTATACTCACTATTTCTATAGAAATTCCAATCAACACAAACAGCTCATAGCTTATAGCTTATAGCTCAGAGCTTATTTAAACGCCGGATGAAACTGCTGCAATGTATTTCTCAAAAACTCTCTGTCAAGATGCGTGTATATTTCTGTAGTGGTGATACTTTCATGGCCCAGCATTTCCTGCACAGCCCTTAGATCAGCTCCTCCTTCTACAAGATGTGTGGCAAATGAATGACGAAATGTATGCGGTGAAATATTTTTTTTGATCCCGGCCTTTTTCACCAGTGCTTTCAAAATTAAAAATATCATAACACGGCTCAGCCTGCTTCCTCTCCGGTTTAAAAAAAGAATGTCTTCTTCTCCCGCTGCGATATGTATGTGCGTGCGTATATTGTTTTTATAAATATTAATGTATTTAATGGCATCTGATCCAATTGGCACCAGTCTTTCCTTATCTCCTTTGCCGATCACTTTAATAAAACCCACATCCATATAAAGGCAGCTTATTTTTAAATTCACTGTTTCGCTTACCCTCAGTCCACAGCTATACATGGTTTCCAAAATAGCTTTGTTCCTGCCACCTTCTGGCTTGCTTAGATCAATAGCCGCGATGATCCTTTCTATCTCTTCAAACGCAAGGATGTCGGGCAACGTTCTCTTTAGTTTGGGTGCTTCCATTAACACAGTTGGATCAATAACTGTGATCTGTTCCAGCAAACAATATTTATAAAAGCTGCGCAAACCAGATATGATCCTTGCCTGTGATGATGCAGTCAACCCAAGTTCGTGTATCCATTCGATGAATTTCCCGAGATCCTTTAATTCAATATCTCCAGGTGTTTTCAACTCACTCTTTAATTGCAGGTAACCGGTGAACTTGTCGATATCCTGCAAATAGGATTGTACTGAATTCTCTGCCAGTGATTTCTCAAGTTGCAGCCATGCTTTGTAACCTTTTTTGTATGCTTCCCACATAAATTATTCGAATCTTATATCAGCAATGATGATACAATTTAATTAAACATTACTTTCGCTTACAAATATTTATAAAGTTAATAGCATACATGGAGCCGGTAAATTTCAGATCGTACAGGAAAAAATTATCCCATTACAGGAAATTCTTCAGGAGTTTTTTAAACAAATCTGAAAAAAATCCAAAAGGCTTTGACCGGCTTTCGCCTATAGTTGAAAAAGAAGTATGGGCTGAAGTTGATTGCCTGAGCTGTGCCAACTGCTGTAAAAAAATGACGCCCACATTTACACCGGGGGATCTAAAAAGGATATCAGCACATTTTAATCAAACGCCTGAACAATTCAGGAAGCAATGGCTTAAAAAAGACGTCAACAAAGATCTTGTTAACAAGAATGAGCCTTGCCAGTTCCTCAATTTGCAGGATAACAAGTGCTCTATTTATGCAATAAGGCCCGCCGACTGTGCAGGTTTCCCGCATTTATCGAAAAGAAAGTGGAGTGAATATGCACATGTTCATAAACAAAACATTGATTATTGCCCCGCTACCTTCACGATGGTACAGAAAATGACAAATCTTATCGACCTCAAAATAAAACGCTAAAGATAAACATCCTCGATCAGGTAATATTCTGCTTCGTCATTGCTTAACTGAGTAATGGCAAGAACATCGAACTGTACCCTTTTCCATTGGGGAAACTGGTAAAGAAATTCTGCCGACGCATCTATCAGGTGCTTAATCTTTTTTAAACTTACTCCCTCTTCCGGAAACCCATAACGATCAGTTGACCTGCACTTGACCTCAATAAAATGAAGCATTTGGTCTTTAGTTGCTATGATATCCACTTCCCAACGCCTGTGTCTCCAGTTTTGATGCAATATTTCATAACCGAGGTTTAAAAAATAATAGGCAGCGAGTTGTTCTCCAACTTTACCTTTTTCATTATGTGCCGCCATAAAATATCTATGATTTATGATGTTAGATGCATGATTTTGAAAATGAACTGTTTTATACCATATCATCATACATCAAACGCAATCTATCTTATGTCCAGGAAACTTCCACGTGTAAAAAACTGTATCATAAGTGTATTATATCCACTACCATTTGCTTATTTTTGCGTAAATTATTCAGCAGATGAAACAAAATAAAATAAATCTCTTACTTGCGGTTATATTGATACTTGCCGCAGCTATTTCGAAGGTCATCACCTACCCCCATACCTTTGATCCCATAATTGGCATGGCATTATTTAGCGGTGCTGTTGTACAGGACAAAAGATTTGCATTTATACTTCCCATATTTGCTATGCTGTTATCTGATATTATGCTGGAAGCTTCGGGCATCGGGCAGGGATTTTACGGATGGAGCCAACTGGTTAACTATGGCGTTTTAGCACTTGTAACTGTTCTTGGGTTCAGCCTTAAAAAGATGAATGTGAAAAATGTTGTCGGCTTCTCGCTTATTTCTTCCGTTATCTTTTTCGTATTGTCAAACCTTGGATTTTTTATCATTGATAATCCGAGGTACCATACTTATCCAAATAACTTCGCTGGATTCATCGATTGTTATGTAAAAGCAATTCCATTTTTCAAGTGGTATGTTGACCTTGCCTTCAGCGGGATATTATTCGGTAGTTATTATTTGATCAGTACTTATGCCATTAATAATAAGCAGGCAGCGGCTTAATGAAATACATTATTTTGGGAGCCACTCATTTTATGGGTGGCTTTTTTATTCAAATGTAAAATGTAAAAGTTGAGCGTCATAATAGAGGACAGTATTTTCACCGATTGGATCTTCCTTCATTTTACATTTTACATTTTACATTTTCTCATAGCCTTCATCAATAGCCAGCCCTTTTCCATCTGCGGCACTGGTTGCCAGTTCATCACATCGATTATTAAATGGATTTGTAGCATGCCCCTTTACCCAAACCATTTTTATATTTAACTTTTTAGAAAGGTCATAGTATTCCTCCCAGAGATCCCTGTTTTTTTTTCCTCCTTTGAAATTTGTTTTTATCCATGTCTTCAGCCAACCTTCTTCAATGGCTCTTACCACATACTGGCTATCGGAATAAATAACAACAGGCAGTTCAGGCTTTTTAATCAGCTTTAATCCTTCGATCACTGCCATCAGTTCCATCCTGTTATTTGTAGTTCGGCGAAAGCCCTTTGATAGTTCTTTCCTGTGCTCGCCAAACATCAATATGGCAGCATAACCGCCCGGGCCGGGATTCCCTCTTGAAGAACCGTCTGTGTATATGGTTATTGTGCTCAATGGTCAATGTTTGCTGTTTAGGGTTTGGTGTGAATGCCTAACGAACTCGGAACGCCAAACCCCAAACAATTCTTAAACCTGGAACACCCCTGTTTTAAATTCAGGAATATCTGCATTATGATCCGCAGCTGCAATTCCTTCGGAAATTACTCTTCGTGTTTCACCCGGATCAATAATTGCGTCTATCCATAAGCGTGCGGCAGCATAAAAGGGTTTTGTCTGCCGGGTATAATTATCTGTAATTTTTTCAAGGATCGCTTTTTCTTCTTCAGAAGTTACTTCCAGCCGCCTGGCCTTCATACCGGCTACCTGTATCTGTAACATCGTTTTTGCCGCCTGTTCGCCTCCCATTACAGCAATCTTTGCTGTGGGCCATGCATAAATAAAACGGGGGTCGTATGCTTTACCACACATTGCATAATTTCCGGCACCATAAGAATTACCAACAATGATCGTAATTTTTGGTACCACAGAATTTGAAACCGCATTCACCAGCTTGGCCCCATCTTTTATTATACCCGAATGCTCGCTCCTACTCCCCACCATAAAGCCTGTCACATCCTGCAAAAACAGCAGTGGAATCTTTTTCTGGTTACAATTCATGATAAACCTCGCCGCTTTATCAGCGCTGTCATTATAGATAACACCACCCAGCTGCATCTCTCCTTTTTTACTTTTCACAATCAGGCGTTGGTTGGCCACAATACCGACGGCCCAGCCATCCACACGGGCATAACCGCATACAATTGTTTTACCATAATCTTGTTTAAACTCATCAAAACTATCGGCATCAACAATGCAATCAATTAAGTGCAGCATGTCATAAGGTTTTGTATTGCCTTCACTCATGATTCCATATATTTCACCCTTATTACTTTTAGGTAGCTTGGCGGGAATACGATTAAAGCCAGCACGTACCACAGGGCCGAGTTTACCCATTATTTTTTTCACCTGATCAAGGCATTCCTGTTCCGTTTTAAATTTGTAATCTGCTATGCCGGAAATTTCTGTGTGCGTAACAGCACCACCCAATGTTTCGCTATCTACATCTTCACCTATAGCTGCTTTTACCAAGTAAGGGCCGGCCAAATAAATAGATCCGTTCCCTTCAACGATCAGTGTTTCGTCGCTCATGATAGGAAGATAAGCTCCGCCTGCCACACAGGCTCCGGTTACTGCAGCGATCTGCGTAATACCCATGGCACTCATCTTTGCATTATTCCTGAATATGCGGCCAAAATTTTCTTTGTCAGGAAATATCTCGTCCTGCATGGGTAAAAAAACCCCGGCACTATCTACGATGTAAATGATAGGCAACATGTTTTCCATGGCAATTTCCTGCATCCTCAGATTCTTCTTACCGGTTATCGGGAACCAGGCACCAGCTTTTACCGTTTGATCATTGGCAACAATGATACACTGCCGCCCACTCACATAACCGATGCCACTAACGGTGCCGCCTGCTGGACAACCGCCATACTCTTCATACATTTCATAACCTGCAAAGGCACCAATTTCAATGAAGGCTGTGTCGGGATCGGTCAAATAACTGATTCGTTCCCTCGCAGTAAGTTTATTTTTCTCTTTTTGTTTCTGCGCTGATTTTATCCCCCCGCCCTCATATATCTTTTCCAGCTTTTGCCTAACCTGGCTCCATGCAAGCTTCAGTGCGTCCTCATTTTTATTAAACTCTATATTCATAATATTGGTATCAGGTGATTTAGTGCGGCAAATTACGAAGAGTGGGGCAATCGGCAATCGGGAATTGTCAATTGTCAATTGTCAATTATTAACTCATAATTGTTGACTATCGCCTTACCTACTTTCCCAGGGCTGCTTTCCATTCTTTTAGAGAAGCGATTTCTGCTGCAGTTAATCCTTCCTTCTTTCCTTTAAACGGCATGTAACCATGCTCGTCAGGCTTCAATTGTACCCTGATAAGCATTTCATCAATTTGTGAACTTGCCAAACTGTAGTTATCGAATGAAGCTTTGTTACCACCCTTATCAGGAAAATGGCAAGGCGTACATTTGGTTTCAAGAATAGGTTTTATCCCTGAAACATACAAAGCAGTGGCATCTGCTTTAGGAGTTCCAGGAGCAGATGATGCATTTATTACTTTATGAGAACAGGCTACAAATGTGAGAAGAGAAAAAGCAACGAAAAAGATTCTTTGCATGGCAGTTTTTTTAATGTGGTTGTAAACATACGATAAAAACACAAATGACTTCAGGTACCAGGTGTAAACCCCTCGTTATGGCTCAGCTGAAGCTGCTGCCAATATAATTCATTGAAACCAACGGCGCCAGGTCGTCGCCGATCCCCGTCTTTAGTTCCAGAACGGCATTGCCTTTTTGTTAGTGGAATCAAATCGGGAATACTTTTTTTGGATAGATCAGATTAGCATTTATCTTTTGCAATTTATATTCATTTTACCGCTGACGGTCGGCGAAGTCTTTCAACTTATTAAGCAATACCGGAATTCAAAATTCTCATTTACCTTTATCGTAAACCACCTCTTTACTTAACTATGCGGTCAGCTTCTGCCAATACTTTTCCAAAACAAACTTTTTATGAAAGGCTCTTTCAGCCTGTAAGTAACAGCCCATTGATTGCTTTTAGAATGCTATTTGGATTTCTTATGGCTTACCATTTTTTGCGCAGTATTTTTAATGGAGCCATCTATGAAAATTATATAAAGCCACCATTTACTTTTAACTACATTGGTTTCGACTTCTTACAACCATTGCCTGGCAACGGAATGTATTTTTATGCGGGCATCATGGTAGTACTGGCAATACTGATCATGCTTGGGGCCTGGTATCGTTTTGCCATGATCACGTTCACTGTAATGTGGACGGCCATGTACCTCATGCAGAAAGCAGATTACAACAATCATTATTATTTGATGGTATTGCTTTGCCTGCTCATGAGTTTTATGCCGGCACATCGTTATTTTTCTGTGGACTCAAAAAGAAATGCTGTTAAAATAACCAATACTTGCCCGCAATTTTACCTATGGATCTTCATGCTGCAGATTGGTATTGTTTATTTTTTTGCAGCTACAAGCAAAATTACCTCAGACTGGTTTTCCGGGAAATACATCGAGATACAATTTTCGGGTTTCACCGGGCGTTTTTTGACAGGAGGATTGTATGCACAAAGATGGTTTCAACTATGCATCTGTTACGGCGGTTTTTTATTCGACCTGCTTATCATTCCTTTGCTGTTGTGGAAGCCTGCAAAAACATTTGCTTTCTTTTTGGCTTGCCTGTTTCACCTTTTTAATTCATACACCTTTTCCATTGGCATTTTCCCATATCTTTCTATTGCCCTAAACTTATTTTTTCTTGATCCGGGAATAGTGCATCGCTTCTTTTTCAGCAGGCAAAAACCGGTGATAGAAGATAATGTACAAATGAAACATCACAGCATTAAAAGCAAGCTATTGATTGCCGGATTCAGCATATACCTTATTTTCCAACTGCTTGTCCCGTTGCGTTCCTTTTTTTACCATGGAAATGTTTTCTGGACAGAAGAAGGCTACAGGCTGAGTTGGAAGATGATGTTACGAACCAAGAGCGGAAAAGTTCATTTTAAAGTTATTGATCCAGTTTCAAACAAAACATGGATTGCAGACCCGGCAAAGTTATTCATACCAAAACAAGTCATGTGGCTTGCAATATCACCGGATATCATCTGGCAATATGCTCAAAGATTAAAAAAAGAATTTGCAGAGAAAGGCTTCCCTAACGTACAGGTGTATGCGATCGGATCAGTGAGCCTCAACCGAAGTAAACCAATGCCACTGGTTGACAGCAGCATAAATCTCGCCGGGGTAAAATGGGAAGCCTTTAGGCACTCGAAGTGGATAACGGAACATGAATAGGGGGAATCGGGAATCGACAATTTGCAAATGGGCTGAATTCATTCTTTTCTTTGGTCTCCGGATGGGCAGCACAATATGGGATTGATAAATTCCTTAGGAATTATTATAGAGTTTGATGACCGGTTCCCTTATGGCTGCGGCGGCATCGGTACAATAAAAATAAACGGTTTCTGCAATGGATTCGGCTTTTACCCAACTGCTAAAATCAGCATCAGGCATCGATTTGCGATTTTGGGGCGTATCAATAGTGCTGGGAACAAGTACGCAGGTTACCACGTCAGTTCCTTTGGCTTCATCATTCATCAGTTCTGCTAAGCGGAAAATTAAAGATTTGGATAAGCCATAGGCTATCATCCCCTTCCCATTCCTGGCGGTTAGGCCCGGCCGTGAGCCTACCAGAAATATTCTCCCGTATCCTTGTTGCATCATTTGAGTAAATACGGGGCGGGCCACATGATAAGCGGTTTCGAAATTCAACTTGTATTGGTTCAGAATGTCTGCAGATCTTGTGTCTGCAACTTTGCCCATCGCAAAGCCCCCTACCGTTAATACTGCGCCATCAATTGTTTTATTTTTGCTGATGATCGCTTTGATCGCTTTTTCGGCAGCTTCTTCACTCATTAAATCCACTACTATTTTTTCAAAGTTAGAATGGTCAGTAAAAACAGGTTCGGTTGGAACGATCGTACCGACAACATAAAAACCCTCGTTCAAAAATTTTTTTACAATAGCCTGGCCC
>JBDSBG010000044.1:0-7122 GCA_039921685.1 Ferruginibacter sp. | reverse complement strand
ACCAATAAAATTTGCTGTGACATTGTTTTTTTTGCACCAGGTGGAGATTGCCTCTAAATTGTCCCCACCGCCACACCCGATCTCACAAATTGATAACCCGGAATCATCTTTTTTTTTGCCGATGATTTGTTTGATTCCTTCGATGGTAATTTTATGTCCGCCTAATAATTTGTTTACCGTGTTCAGTTCCTTCATGTTTTGCTTAATGTCCGCGAAAGGGATATTGTCATCATCCAGCAATTCTTTTTTATCTGAGCGAATATTGAGATTAAGCATAGCTGGCAGTAAATGTTTCCATGGTAAGGCCCGGGCCAAATGCTGCACCAAAAATGGATGAAGGCCCTTTTTGAATATTGTTGTTGAATTCATGCAGCATTTTTTGAAGCACAAATAAGATTGTCGCGGAACTCATGTTACCATAATCATTCAGGACTTCATAAGCATACTTTAAATGTTCGGGAGCAATGTTAAGGCTTGAACAAACACTCTGCAATATTTGTTTGCCTCCTGGGTGAATACACCAATGGGTGATGTCGTCGATGTTTTCATTCGCTGCTTCAAGTGCCTTTGTGACCAATCCCTTAAAGTCTTCTTTTATCAGCGCAGGAACATAGCCGGTCAATGTCATTATAAAGCCTTTGGATGAAACCTCCCAGGCCATTTCGTTTTTTCCTTTGAATGATACGTCAGAAAAAAAACTTTTTAAACGGATGCCAGGTTCTTTGCTGTTATCATGTTGCAACAATACAGCAGCAGAACCATCCCCAAATAACAATGAGGCTGTCATGTTATCGACCGAATTCGTTTTTTGAAAATGCAGGGTACATAATTCTGTACATACGATAACGATATTGGCCTTTGGGTTGGTATTGCAAAATGCATCTGCCAGCTTCAATGCATGGACAGCAGCATAACATCCCATAAAATTCACTGCCGTTCTAACGATATTATTAGGAAGTTCCATTAACTCCATCACCTGCAGGTCAAGGCCGGGAGCGCTTATGCCCGTACAGCTCACCGTTATTAGGTGTGTGATGTCTTTTTTATTGATCTTATCCTTAATGCAATCTTCTATCGCCTGAACAGATAATTTACAAGCATGCTCGTTGTATAATGCCATCCTCATTTCTACGCCCGGAAACGGTTCCAGGTCATTAGTTGCGGGGAAAAACAGCCTCTCTGAAACAGGCACATTGAAATCTGGTATGACTGAATATCGTTTGCTGATGCCACTCTGGCGATACATGAATTTTAGCTTTCTTGTTTCTTCTTCAGTTGCTGAAAATATTTTGTCAGCAAAGCCGAATAACTCATCCTGCTCACATTTATATTCGGGAACACTGGTTGCTATTGAAATTATTTTGCTCAAAACTTATTTGTTAGAAATAGATAAATGAAAGACGCATTTGTAAAAAAAGACCCGATCAGGTTCATGTGCATTGTATTTTTAAAATTTGCCTCATCAACATTGCGGTAAACTTTATAGAACCACCACAAAAAATATACGAGTACAGGGAATAGCAGGATTTGAATGATAAAAAATGCCTGAAACTGCATAGATTGCTTAAGATAGAATCCGAGCATAACCATCGCGATAGCGTAGACGATGGCAGTAAAAACAAATGTTCCCCGGTAACCCAATCTGTAACTTAGTGTGATAACACCATCTGCTTTATCGGCCATGTGCTGGTAAATTTGAGTAAGGGGGTAAAATCCCCCAACGAGCAATGCGGCAGCAACCATGCCAATCAACGGTACAGCTAATGTCTTGTCAGCACTGCTCCCATGCATCACTAAGAAAAATATTAAGCTTCCCTGGAAGATGATCACTGTTAAGTACCCCAAAACGGGATATTTTTTCAGCCTTATGCCACGATAGCTGTATGCCCTTGAAGCAGCAATGAATGCACAAATCCCGGATAAAAAATAAATACTTATAAAGGCGCTTGCCAGCAAAGCAATAATATCCAGAAAGACGGAACCATAAAACAATTGCTTTGTTGGTTGTTTTGGATTACTAATACCACCAATTGGGCCCGTATCCCGGTCCATATAACTGTTGTAACCATTACTTGCAGGATAAACCAGGAGGTGGAGAATTACAAATATAATTACTGCATCACTTGCAACAATGTCGGTCGTTTGACTAAGCGCCAGCCAGAATACTGGCATCAGAAAAAAAGAAAAGTGAAATCGCAGTAATTGTATTGTAGATGACCTTATCATAAATTTAACCACTGTAAATTTAATGTTTCTTAAACGATGGAATAATTGTTGTAAATTATTGCAACGTTTATGCTAAAGAATGCGTTTACAGTAATAAACTACGTTATGAAAGGGAAAAGGTTGTGTTTACTTGTTTTATTCTTAAGTTGTTTCTCTGTTTTGAAAGCTCAAAAAGAAATGATCCCTTCTGATAATGGAAGCAAAGTTCATTTTGTTATTAAAAACTTTGGCATAAGAACGGGTGGTGATTTTTCAGGCCTTAAAGGCAATATAAAGTTTGATGCTAAAACCCCCTGGGGCTCGTCATTTGATGTAACTGTTAACGCATCTACGATCGACACAGACAATGATACCCGTGATGGCCATCTTAGAAAAGAAGATTATTTTGATGTAAAGAAGTATCCGGTCATTCGTCTGGTAAGCACGAAAATACAGGGAACTACAAAAGCTGGCCGGTTCCAGTTTACAGGAAATCTTACCATAAAGAAAACAACAAAACAAATCACGTTTCAATTTACTGCTGAAGAAAAAGACGGGGGATATTTATTCAGCTCCGATAATATTACCATCAACCGCAGGGACTACGAGGTTGGTGGCAGCAGCATTTCCCTGGCTGATGAATTGAAGCTTTCGATCAGCGTTTTGGCGAAATAGTTACTGGAGGCTGGATCCTTGCTGCTGGTTGCTGGTAGCTTGAGGGAACCCAGATGGAAAAAAAACAGCAGTATTATCAATTACTTCAACAAACCTCCCGCATCCAGCATCCAGCATCCCGTATCCCGTATCCAGTATCCCGCACCCCGCATCCAGTATCCAGAAACCCGCATCCAGAAACCCGCATCCCGTATCCCGCATCCAGTATCCAGAAACCAGCATCCAGAAACCCGCATCCCGTATCCCGCATCCAGTATCGAGAAACCCGCATCCCGTATCCCGCATCCTCTTATCTTTGCCCCATGCCCAAACTAGTACGCATTTTTTTGTGGGGATTGATGATCAGTTTTCTCGGCTCATTGCCATTGGGTACCCTAAATGTGGCGGCGATGCAGATCGGGATTGCCGAAGGGTTTCGAAATGCGATCCTGTTTTCATTCGGTTCTTTATTGGTGGAAATGATCTATGTCAGGGTATCTCTTGTCGGTATCACCTGGATACAAAAGCAAGTGCGACTGATGAAGATCATGGAATGGATAACGTTCACCATCATTGTTATTTTGGCAATTGCAAGCTTTTATGCTGCTTATCACAGTTCGGGTGAAAAACAGGTTCATATTTGGGACAAGGTAAATGTCAACCGTTTTTTATTGGGTATGGGAATGTGTGCTATAAATCCAGTTCAGATACCTTTCTGGTTTGGATGGAGTACAGTACTTTTTACAAAAAAAATACTTGAACCGGTAAACATCCAGTTCAACAGCTATATCTTCGGCATCGGCCTCGGTACCCTGGCTGGTAATTGTATATTTATTTTTGGTGGAAAACTGATCGTTGAAAAAATTTCAGGCAGCCAGCAATATCTTAACTGGGTGATCGGTGGTATTTTTGCAGTCACCGCCATTATACAATTATGGAAAATACTTGCGCATAAGGATGCGGTTGATAAAATGCAACATCTTAATGAGAAGGGACAGAGTTAAGAGGTATAAGTTTTTAGCAAACTAACTCCTAACCCATACTTCCAATAAGTGATCTGCCTATATAGCTTATTGAAAGAAAGAATCGCAGCAAGCGAAAGAATTTTTTCATAAAACCGGTTAAATATAAATCAAAAACCAGATGACATCTTTCAAAAGATACTATCTGGTTTTTAATCCGGTAAATCTAGACGCCCTCATCATCAAATCACCTCATCACCAAATCACCAAATCATCATTCATGAATAATTAATATAGGTGTCTTACTATGGTACGATAATCTTTTTGTCCGGTTGTTGTGAATTAATTTCTGCATGAACGAATGTTGCTTTTGTATAGCAATGATCACATCAATGTCCCTGTCGGCAGCAAACATATCAAGTGCCTCATCAACGTCATATATCCGCATGAAATAAAATTCCGGGTCGTATTCGTCCAAAAGTTTCCGCATATTTTGTTTTTCAGCTTCATATTTTTCTGTGAGTGAAACATAATGATCTTTGTCAACATTTACGACATGCAGCTTCGGCTTATGTATACTTAAAAATTCCTTTATCGGTACGGATGGGGTGGTGTTGTATGTATCTTTAAAATCAGAGGCGAGCATTACATTATCCATTTTTGTAAACTTCGCATGTTGTGGTACCACTAACACCGGGCAGGCCTTTGTTTGTGCCATTTTTAAAGTATTACTTCCAAAGAAGACCTGGCCAATGGAGGATTTCCCCGTGATGCCCATGATAACGAGATTGGCTTTTTTATGGCGGGCCGTTTTTTCAAGCCCGGCAATGAAATCCGCATCATGGCAGGAGAGGAGCTCTATATTAACCGGATTGCTTTTTACCAGTTCAGCTTGCAAAAGTTCAAGCCGGTCCATGGTTTCACTTTCTTCTGATGCTTTTGAATAACTGTGATATAAGATAATGGTCACGCCGTCATGCCCAGTAAGCATACTGGCTGCGTACCTGGCAGCGTTCAAAGAAGTTTCTGAAAAATCTACAGGAACAATTACTGTGGTCATGATAATATTTTTTTAAGAATGATGAGAGTTAAATATAAATCATTTTTAAATACAATTTGATAATTTGGTAATTTGGTAATTGGTAATGAAAATACATTATAGTAAAAAAAAACTTGCATAATTCTAATAACAATTACCAAATTGATTACTTATCAAATTACCAAATTAATTCTCCATTTCCTGAGCCCATTTATCCCGGTCGCTGGGACTTAATTTCCATGGAGCAAAATTATTTTCAATATTGCTGAACATCCCGTTCCACTCCTGTGGGGCATTACTATCTTCCATGATGAGGCTGCGGCGAAGTTCCAGGATAATATCGAGCGGGTTGATACTTACCGGGCATTCCTGCACACAGGCGTTGCAGGTAGTACAGGCACGAAGCTCTTCTACTGTAATGTAATTGTTTAGTAATGTCTTGCTATCATCTTTAAAAGATCCGTTTGCATTGATATTTTTTCCAACCTCCTGCAACCGGTCACGGGTGTCCATCATAATTTTTCGTGGACTCAACAGTTTGCCAGTAATATTCGCAGGGCAGGCAGCAGTACACCTTCCACATTCGGTACAGCTATAAGCATCTAATAAATTCTTCCAGCTCAGGTCAAAAACATCTTTTGCACCAAATTTCATAGGAGCGGCTTCACCATCAGGAGCAAGTTCGGGCTGCATCATGTACTTTACTTCATTCTGTACATTTTCCATATTGTCCATTTTCCCATTGGGTTCCAGTCTGCCATAATATGCATTGGGAAAAGCAAGCAGGATATGAAGGTGCTTGCTGTAAGGGAGATAATTCAAGAATGCAAATATGCCTGTTATATGCAGCCACCAACAGGTTCTTTCAACTATCATTAATTGAGCAGAAGAAAAATTATGAAAGAGCGGGGCTATCAACCCGGAAAAAACGAAATCGCCGGTATCGCGGTAGTGCTCGTTTCCAGGCTGCAGTTGAAGTGCCCTGTCTGCCGCATTCATTGTGAGAAAAAGTGTCATCAATACGATCTCTGTGATCAGGATATAATTGGCATCGCTGCGTGGCCATCCATCAAGCTCCCTGCTCATGAAACGCTTCAGTTTTAGAACATTCCTTCTTACAAGGAAAATAATACACACAGCAAGTACAGAGATTGCCAACCATTCAAAAAAATTGATCACAAAATGATAGAGCCCAATTGGCATATACCCGAGAAACAACCTATGTGTACCTAACAAACCATCAAGGCCTATCTCAAGCACTTCAATATTAATGATGATAAATCCGGCATAAATTAAAAAGTGCATGATCGCTACGGTGGGGTTGCGAAACATTTTCTTTTGTCCAAACGCAAGGAGCAGGAGGTTCTTCCAACGGAGGCCGGGGTGATCATTAAGATCTTCATCTTTCCCAAGCAAAATATTGCGCCTGATCTGCATAATATTTTTGGTAAACAGCCAGATTGAAAACCCCGCCAGTAATACAAAAGCTACCTGTTGTATGTAGTGCATATTGCTCAATTATGACGGCTAAGTTAAAGTATTTAGGATTTAATATGATAGAATGAATAATTTTGACCAACCCCGACAGCAGTTATAAACCCTGCCGGCACTTTTAATACTAAGTTTATAAAATAAATATTCATTTAATGATCCTGGATAAAGCAACCGCCGATAAAAAACTTCGCCGCATGTCCCTCGAAGTTGCGGAACGAAATCATGAAACAAGCGAGATCATCCTGGTTGGCATCAAAGAGAATGGAATTATTATCGCAAAAAAAATAAAAGAATATTTGCAGGATGTTTTCAGCGGAAACATTATCCTGATGGAACTATGGCTCGATAAAAAAAATCCAGGGGAAATAAAACTAAGCAGCACTATGGATTTTAATGACAAATCAATTTTATTGATTGATGATGTTGCAAACAGCGGCCGTACCATGTTGTATGCATTAAAACCCTTATTGCAGCAACTGCCGCAACAGGTACAAACCCTGGCACTCGTTGAACGTACGCACAAAAAATTCCCGATTGCGGTCGACTATGTTGGGTTATCTGTTTCTACAACGTTGATGGAAAATATAGTTGTAGAAGTAGAAGCAGGAGAGGTGGTAGGAGCATGGTTGCGTTAAATGTATGATTTAAGATTTAAGATCATTAGCGTCTTGTTATAATTCAAAGATACTCAACTGACTATCTTCTTGTTCTTTGACATATTGCGGATACGAGTTTGAAAACAATTCTAATAAAGGTGTTTTACACAAT
>JBDSBG010000043.1:0-25115 GCA_039921685.1 Ferruginibacter sp. | reverse complement strand
TACCTGCACCGGCGCTGCTTTCCGCCGTTTGAAAAAATATGCTGCGCATTTTTTCAATTGCGACTACGTCGCAACCCGACGGAAAGATGCGCCTTATGCAGGTACTGATAGAATTCGAACTTTATTAAATTCGAACCTTAAGGCTGACTTGAGTTTGCGCTTATTCTACATAATCATATGTTCAATAATCAACGTACAATAGTCAAAGGAAATAAGGAATAAGAAATAATAAATAAGGAATAAGAAAGTGGAGTCAATAAAAAAACTGTTATCCGTTTAGTGAAAAAGTACTCGTTCATTGCAATGCTTAAAATATTCTTTGCGTCTTTTGTATTTATCTTTTTTGCTTTGCGTGAAATGAGGCTTAGGTTCTCACAAAGCAAAAAAGAAAGGCAAGGAGCCAAAAGCAATTATAGAATCTCAACAGAAAGTTTGCGCATATTCCAGGTAACAATTGAATATTTCTTTTACGGCACAAGGGCTAAAGATTATTTAATCTTTGTCACCCGAATAAAATCCAGCATCGCCTGGTTGATATCAACATTCATGTTTTCATTTGCTGCTTCAAATGAAAGGGTGATCATGTGTTTTCCTTTTTTTAATACTGTTTGAACAGGATTGCTGAAACCCCAGTTGGACCATTCTTCCACGCCTCTCTGGGGAAAGATAATAGTTCCAAGGAACTTGCTTCCTTCTTTTAATGTTCTGATCGCACATTTATTTTCTGTATTCGTGGGCCCATTGCCGTTAGCGTATTTACAGTCGATGGCATAAGTTCCATCTTCTGCAATCGTAACAGGAATATTAATGATCCTGTTTTTTTGTTTGCTGATCTCGATAAATCCATCTCCTGAAAATCCTTTGTAAGGCAGGTCCGTTTTGGGGACGATGCTTTCCGCCTCAAGGGTTATAATAGTATTATTACCGGTAATAACAACAGGTTGGCTTGCAAACGATTCATAATTGTCTTTATCAATGGCGATCACCTGGTATTCTTCATAACTTTTTACTTTTGCTACCCGCTCGGGCAAAACCGCGATACCCGTCTTGTTTGTCTTTAAAATTTCAATGCCCTTGCTTATTATTTTATATTCCGTTGCACCTGTTATTGCAGTCCAGCTAAGCCCTTTGTCTTTTATTTCCGCGGATGGGGTTGCCAGGGAAGTATGATTTTCAAGTTCATTTATTTTACTGTCCGGGATGCTGTCAGCTAAAATAATTTTAATGGTATGTTTTCCTTTTAATGCAGCAGAAATAAATGCAGCCGTTAATTTTTTTCCATCCAGTGAAAACGAACGAATGCTATTTCCATAACCTTCCATTTCAATATTTAAGATTGCTTTCCTGTAGGTGAAATTGGTTAGGCTGCGTTTTCCTTTCAATGCTTCAGGCACAAAAGGATGAAACAATAATCCATTCGCCTTGTAGTCAATTCCAAAGATGACTTTATGAACGAGGCTGATACTTCCTGAAAGGCTCCATAACATATTACTCGAATTGATCACGGTGCCTTTGTAATCACCATTGCCAACTACAAAATTTTCTTTGTTGGTTAAGAACATGGCAGCGGGGCGATAGATGGCTGCAATACTTGCAAGCACGGAGATTTCATTGCCCGCCTTTGCAGAAGCCTGTGCCCAGTAGGATTGGACAAATGGCCAAACTGCGTTGTTATGATAAGGGGGAATATTTTCTATTTGCGGATAAATGCATGGAAGGCCAAAGGCAGTAACCGGGCTGTTGGCTACAACAGCGCGCTGCTGTTTTTCATTTGCAATCCCAAATAGTACAGTCAGGGATTCGCCCAATGATTCAGATTTTGGAGAAAGTATTTTGTAATTATTACCATAAAGATATTGCCCGTAATATCCTTTTGCTGGCATCCATAGATATTTGTTAATACCGTTCCTGATCCTCAAAGCTATTGAGGCATATTTTTTTGCATCCGTTTTTTTATTTAGTAAACCGGCCATTTCTGATAAAACCTGGTTTGCTTTGAAATGTACTGCGTTTGTTCCCAGGCATTCTGATTCAAAAATATCAGCAGGCTGCATCCATTTTGGGTAAGTTTGTTCCCTCCAGTCCAGGAAGGAAGATTCGCCCCTTACCATTCCCGTTACTTTATCATGTGCATTCAGGAGGTCATCGTCAATCGAATTTTTAATGATCGTATATGCCTGTTGCAACCATTCTTTATCACCTGTTGCCTTATACAATTCCCATGCGGCTACAGCCCATATCATCCTGTCGGTAGAATTGGGATAAGCCCCTCCCGTACCGGTATCCTGGATGATCTTTCCATTCTTTACTTTTTTCAGCAAACTATTCTTTGCAACTTTCGGTTGCAGGTAAGCCATAGATAAGATAATGCTGTAACTGATATCACGTGTCCACACACCGGCCCATTCTTTCCCGGTGCGGAAGGTACTGTCAGGCTCGATCGCTATTTCCATCTCTTCCAGCGACATATTGTAAATGGCGTCCGATATTTTATAGTCTGAATGATACTGGGGAAATGCAGCAATGTCTTTAGTTAACTTCCAGTCTGCAGCCAGGTCTCTTTCTTTTTTTTCTTCATTCATGATCATGGTTGCCTCATAAATGCCATCGCCGTCAGGATCTTTTAGTTCCAGTTGTGGCCGCTGGTACAGGTTATCGAAATCCCATACCATCGGTTGGGTTTCTCCGGCAACATATAGTTCTTTAAAATCTGCAGCATATATCTTATCTCCATTGAATGTGGCGAAGTAGCCATCTTTTTTAAAAGCTGCCAGTACATCCCGCATATCAACTTTAATAGTAAGCGTTGTGTTTGCCGCCAGGTATGTTCCGGCTGGTACTTTTTTATCATCTATGTATTGGGTGCCAAATTTTATGATTGGCGTTTCACAGGCTCCGCTAGATGAGATACAATTAAATTGATGATTGACTCCTGGCCGCATCTCATTGTCTTTCCTGTTGATGCTGAATTTAAAATTGAGTGTAGGACTAAGTAGCTCATTGGCGGGGCTTTCGTAATTGGAGCTGATATGTGTAGACGATAATGCCCTTGCTGTAAAATTTCCCTGCACAATACTGTCAGCAAACAAGGTGTAAGCGCTGTTTTTAAAAACAGGTTGCTGTGCATAGCTGATCGTAGCAAATGCACATGTTAGCAAAAGGATGCCGGGAGGTTTTGTATATTTCATGTTAGGATGTATAACGCTTAGTAATTAATAGTGATGGTTGTTTTCTTATGTTGAAAGATCAAAGGAATATTTGTTATCCTCGTCGACTTGTTCCATAATTTAACTGTGGAAATCGGTTTCCCATTTACTTTAACTTCACTGGGAGGTTGTTTCATATTGAGAATGGAAAGGATCATTTTCCTGTTTTCAACCCGGCCCTTGTAAGTTCCACTGTTACTGCTGATTGTGATGCTGCTGGATTGCCTCATGCCTGTGCTGCTAAAAGAAGTGATCTCGAATTGCTTATTTTTTATTGCGTTGGCATCGCTTCCATCATCTTCATACAACTCATATTTACTTGGGCTAGCAGAAGGAACATAAATAACGTTGAGTATTTTTTTATTGTAATCAGCAGTGCTTTGCATGCCTGGCATAAAAGGAATAAAACTTCCCTCCTTTGCAAAAACGGGTATCGATTCAATACTGATTGAACTATCGGTGACCCATACCGGCCCTCGAAAAGACTTCATGGTATTTATATTTGTCCATGAACCCCATGGAATATAAATTTCTTTTACCAATTGCATTCTTTGCGTAATTGGAACGATCATTATTTCATCGCCCCACATGTATTGGCCGCTTGCTTTGTAAAGGTTTGAATCTGCAGGGTTCAAAAAGAACATTGGCGTGATCAACGGTTTGCCATATTTGGTCTGGAGGTAACTTAGGTTGTAATTGTATGGCAGCCACTGGTAACGGGTGATGGCCGCATTTCGTGCACGCTTCATTGTTAGTTCCGGCCAAAGCGACGCTTCGCTGGGGATATCCTTTGCATTTGGTTCCAGATCACCCAGGGCAGTACCATGCGGTCGGTAAACGGGAGTGAAGGCTGCAAACTGCAACCAGCGAATGTAAAGTTCTTCATCGGCAACGCCACCTGCAAATCCGCCTGCATCGCTGTGTATATAAGGAATCCCACTGATGCTTAAACCCTGTATTAATGGCAATTGTCCCTGCAAACCCTCCCAGCTACGGCTAACGTCACCGCTCCATGGGAAACTGCTGTATCGTGGTGAACCAGCGTAACCACTCCTGTTTAAGTGAAATAGTCTTTGTGCCGGATAATCTTTCTTAAAGTGTTCAGCAAGCATTTTACTCCAGTAATGGCCATAAATATTATGTATTTCCCCCGACGCAAATTTTCTTGTAAAGCCCAGGTCTTTCAGGTTGTGATAAACGTTTGCCGGATGATTTTCAGGCTCACCAAGGTCGCCCCACCAGCCGGTAACGCCAAGGTTCATTTGTGTTTTATATTTTTTATAGAACCAGTCCTGCGCATCGGTTCTGAAAATATCGATGATGCCACCTTTGCCAAAATAAAATTCCTGTAATGTGTAAGGACTGCCCGCACTATCGGTAGCCAACAGGTGCTTCGATTCTTCGTAATTCAAAGAAGTTTTTAAAACGAACGGCTCAGTGATAAGAATTGTTTTAAGATTTTGTTTTTTAAAATCGTTCATCATTCTCCCTGGGTCGGGCCAGGCCGTCTTATTTACCCAGGACAGATTGCCCAATGTATTTTTGATACTATCACCAAACCAGAAGAGGTCAAAGATCACTGCATCAAATGGTACACTGTCTTTTTTCATCTTAGCAACGATCTCTTTGGTTTGTTTTTCATCCCTGTATCCAAAGCGGCTCATCAAATTTCCTAAGGCCCAACGGGGAGGGAGAGGGGCTGTTCCTACAAGGCTGTGATAAGCTTCCATGATAGATTCATAATCTTTGCCGGGTATAATATAGAAGGAGAGCTCGCCACTTGTTACACTATATTCCAGTAACTGTGGATCTGTTTTGCCGATGTCCATAAATCCTTTAGAAGGATTGTCAAAAAAGATCGCATAATTTTTACTCGATAAAATAAACGGAACGCTGAAGTTCAATGCCTCCGCATTCAGGCTGTAGCCGTATGCGGGCGAGTTGTTCAATGGAAGTTTATAGCCACGACGGTTAAGGGGAATACTCCGCTCACCTGTACCAAAGATCATTTCACCTGGTTTCAAATAAAATTGAAAGCCGCGTGTAGTATCTGAATAGAAAGTACTTTTCATTATTACTTCTGCATTATCCATTGATTTGTACCTTGCTCCGTAGTTCGTTACTGTAACTGAAATATCATCGCT
This sequence comes from Ferruginibacter sp., assembly GCA_039921685.1. Lineage (GTDB taxonomy): Bacteria > Bacteroidota > Bacteroidia > Chitinophagales > Chitinophagaceae > Ferruginibacter. Next base: position 19,765 of record JBDSBG010000043.1, on the reverse strand, counting down.
CCAATTGATAGTGGCGGTTTCATTTTGACTAGCTATACTTGGGGTTTGTGAAAGCGGCTTCGCTATAACGGCATCCGATACCTGCTCGTTCCTTTGGCTTCCATCCGGGATGAAGGTGGTTTTAATAATATTATGGGGATAGAGAGAAAATTTCCAGGTACCGCCGCTTGTCTTCCAATTCGTGGGATTGGTCTTTGGTTGCTGGGCAGCAGCAGAAAAAAAAGCTAATACAAATAGTAGGCAGGGAAAGGCTCTTAGTATTCTATTCATCTTCTAAAGTTATTTGAAAATATGCTGTTTTGTAATGCTAATATTGATCTGCCTGAAATTCTTTTTTGAAAATCGCGGTCTCAAAATGCCAGTCTTTCATTTCAAAAAAGCAAATCAGGGATTACGAGCCCTAATCACCCCATGACCAGTGGGTGGCAATGTTCCATGCTTTAATATAATAGTTTTGCTGGTGCGGCTCCCGATTTTGAACGATCATCCCAAGATTTTCATAGGATTTCACAACCAGATGTCATGCGGCCATGGAAATTGCAAGAAGCAGCTAACTATTTTAGAAACAAACTTTACATTTGACAAAATAATCAAATTAATTATGGAAGAATTAGTACTTGGAGTTGGAACGAGATTGCAACATACCCAATATGGGCCGGGAGTGATAGTAGGCGTTCGTTACGCCACTTACCTGATATCTTTTATAGATAGCGGCATAAAAGAAATAGAAAAAACAGATCCAAAACTGGACGAGATCATTCCTGAAAACGTTTCAGTAGAATTGGAAACGGCTTCTGAAGTCGAAAGATCATTGCTGAAAATCCTAAGGTTGTGGTCGGGTTTTTCTGAATTGGTTCCTTTGGGTGACCGTTGGATTGGCGGCACAATGTTATTACAACCTGCAGATAAATCCCAAAAGCCAAAAGAAGTTCCAGTGGATATTTTCTTTCACAAGATCGTTATGCTTCGCGACAGGTTGCGGGTGCTTGAGCAAAACATCAATGCCCATAAAGTACTAACGGATGAGGATAAGGTTAACCTCCAACAATATATCACACGCATTTATGGGTCGCTTACTACATTCAATGTATTGTTTAAAAATAAGGAGCATTGGTTTGTAGGGGAGAAAGGAGGAAAAGAAGATTAAGCATGCTCTTATTTTTTCAAGTGTTTATTCATATTTTAACTTACACTTATGGGCAAACAGCACCATTACAAGGCAACGATTACCTGGACAGGTAACAGGGGAGAAGGCACAAAAACCTATACAGGTTATGACCGCAGCCATGAGATTTCCATCAATAATAAAGCGGATATTTCAGCGTCTTCAGATGCACCCTTTATGGGAGACACAACAAAGCACAATCCAGAGGACCTGTTGTTGGCTTCCTTATCTTCCTGCCACATGCTTTGGTATTTGCATCTATGTTCTGACAACGGGATTATTGTAAAAAATTATGTTGATCATGCTTCAGGCACTATGGTTCAAACCGGTAAAGGCGGCCATTTTGAAGAAGTGGTTTTGCATCCGCAGGTAACCGTTACTGATATAGGGATGATTGAAAAAGCAAATTCATTGCATGATGAAGCGCACCGATGTTGCTTTATCGCAAATTCCTGCAATTTTCTTGTAAGGCATGAGCCTGTTTGTAATGCAGAATAGATTTCATAATCAATGTAAACCAAATTGAATTGGATGGGTATAGATTTTTAACATAATCTGTTTAACAAAAAGTGTCAATTTGCAAAAAAATGATTGAAGTGTTCAGGACTGTCAATCGGAAGGAAAAATGCCGCCCGAACATGAATAAACGTTCAAACAAATAATAAATGTCCTTAAATAACGATCGGTCACCTCATATTCTGAATGCATCTTCAAACCTGCTTGGGCTTTGCTTTATCATACTTACTTCTATAAAAGTCTTTAATATTAGCGCAGCTACTTTCCTCGACGAGATCGCCAGCCTGGCAATCATTATGTTTATGGCAAGCTCTATCCTTTCTTTTCTTTCAATGCGTAACAATGATAATACTGCCTCAAAGCTTGAGAAAGTTGCAGATATTTTTTTCCTGATTGGATTGTTTATGCTTTTTGTTTCGGCAATGTTTATAAGTTTCAATATCATCAGGTAGCGTTGTTTGCAAGTTGCTTTACTTATCCCTTTCCACGCTGGTAAGAAAAATCAAGGATGCATTCCTGGTAAACCAGTAAAGAATTCATACCAATTAAATTAAAGATGCGCCACCAAAGAAGTGGCAGGCTCAAGGCTGACAGACAAGTATTAAATTCTAAGTGATATTATTCCAAAGGCTTAATGAGCTTCTTATTCAGCTTTTGTAAAAGTGAGCTTGCTGTCGTTGATGAGGTAAATAATTAGCCTGCCGTTATTGATATTGTAATCAACAGTATGATCACTCAACATGGTAGCAAATATTTTTGCTGTTTCATTGTTTGAGCAACCCGTTTTTGAACCGGGAAAAGCGGCAAATTTTATATGGTTTCCATTCACCGAAATGCTGGAACTAATATTGTTACAGCCATCATATCCTGTCATGGTATTTTTTGTAAGGTCAAATTCAAGCCTGGGAAGTTTTTTATAATTTGACTGTCCCGGCTCTTTGTTGTCGATATACTGGAGCACCCAATTATTCTGCAATTGATAATCATATAAATAATTGCCACAGCCGGTATAGCGTTTATTGTTGATCGTTACTTCGGTTTTCCGGGATGCTTTCCCAATGTTGCAGGGCTCATCATAAACGATCAATGTAAGTCTGCCTGAATCTGTTTTGGAGATATAACTGTCAGCATTAGTCAACCTGTTTGCCGGTACAGGCCCTGCAATCAATTGTTGGCCGCCTAAAGGTTTAAACGTAAAACCAGTTTCCAGGTCAAGTTCCAATGTCCATAGAACGGGGTTATTCCCTTCTGCCAAAAAATCGATGCCCTTATGCTGCTTTTTTATCAATGAATCAGGAGGGATATTGGTTGTAGTTTTTACCACCGGTTTTGATGGTTCTGGCGGGTAAGTAGTTTTGCAGGCTGTCAGCATCCAACAATTAATCATTATTATTATTGCTGCAGAACTTAGTTTCGACAATGATATTGAACCATGCATGATCATACTGTAAGATAATATTTTCAACCATGATCTGCTTTATAATGGCAGAAAATTGATAACATTGTGAAGAGTTTGAATCTTAGCCATGAATTATGAATCAGGAGCCGGGCGTTGGTTAAATCAGTAACATATCTTCAATCGGAAAAACTTCCTATTCCCGATTGCCGATTCCCGATTGCCGGATCCACTCATTCACCACTTAAAAAAAAGTTGATGAAGAAATTAATATTAATCAGTTCAGTTTTTTTATGTGCGTGCAGTGCTTCACGTAAGGCAGTTATAAATAGTCCAGGCTGTACCAGTAATCATGTAGGTGGAAAATTGTTTACTGCGCTATACCAACAAAAAGCTGCTGAATACCGTGCGCTTTGCCTGCAGGCGTTTAATATTGCAAGGTGGAGGCTTGATCAATACCAGCCGCAAACAAATAAACCAAAAGCGATCATCACCGATATTGATGAAACGATCTTTGACAACAGTCCATATGCTGTTCACCAGGGCCTGCGGGGAAAAGATTATGAACCCTCTACCTGGTATGAATGGACAGATAAAGCTGCTGCGGATACCGTACCGGGCGGGGCCTCATTTTTAAAATATGCATCATCAAAAGGAGTTGAAATATTTTATATCTCAAACAGGGAAGAAAGAGAAAGGATAAGCACACTCAACAACCTGCAACAGTTTCAATTCCCCAATGCAGATGATGCACACTTCCTGCCCAGGCAAACTACTTCAAGCAAAGAAACAAGGAGGCAAAGCATTGCTGCAACCCATGAGATCATTATGTTATTAGGTGATAATCTTGCTGATTTTAGCAGCCTGTTTGATAAAAAAACATTTGAGGAACGTTTGCAAAATACAAACATTTCTACCAGCGAATTTGGAAATCATTTTATCATTTTACCAAACCCCGGCTATGGCGATTGGGAAGGAGCATTGTTCAATTATAATTATAAACTTTCGCAGGCGCAAAAGGATTCGGTCGTTAAAGCTGGGTTGAAGAGTTACTAAAATTGACAATGGACAAGTGATAATTGATAATGCACAATTGACAATGAGACAGGATTTCAATAATTGTCAATTATCAATTGAATTAAATGCTTCTGTTAATATCAAAATTCTCCAGTTCTTTACTTACGGAATTTAAGAAAGTAGAGCCCAAAGCCCCATCAATGATCCTGTGGTCATAACTTAGGGAAATATACATCATGTGGCGGATACCAATGGTATCTCCTTGTGGAGTTTCGATCACCATTGCTCTTTTCTTGATCGCACCAACAGCCATGATGGCCACCTGCGGCTGGTTGATGATGGGCGTGCCCATGATACTTCCAAATGTTCCAACATTGGTGAGGGTGAATGTACCACCAACAGTATCATCCGGTTTAAGTTTATTCAATCTCGCAGCGTTGGCAAGACCATTCACCTGTTTTGTTAACCCAACCAGGTTAAGCTGGTCGGCATTTTTAATTACCGGCACAATAAGATTGCCTGATGGTAAGGCTGTTGCCATTCCAATGTTCAGGTCCTTTTTAATGATTATTTTATCGCCATCAATGGAGCTGCTTAGCAACGGGTATTTTTTTATACTCTTCACAATGGCTTCTACAAACAGTGGCGTGTAGGTGATTTTTTCTCCTTCTCTTTTTTCGAAGGAAGATTTTATTTTTTCTCTCCACAATACAAGGTTGGTAACATCACATTCTGCAAAGCTCGTAACATGTGCGCTGGTGTTCTGGCTATCCACCATGTGTTTGGCGATCAGCTTACGCATCCGGTCCATTTCAATTATTTCCACATTACCGCTATAGCTGGACGCAGCCACAGGTGAGGATTGGGGCGCAACCGCAACCTGGTGCGTTTCCTTTACCACGTTCGATTCATTATTCGCAGCCACAGGTTGGCTGATGGCAGAAGGCTTGTGGCTAACGGATTTGTTGGATACATAAGACAGGATATCTTTCTTGCTTACCCGTCCGTCCTGGCCTGTACCAGGAATATTTTCCAGTTCTGTCATACTGATCCCCTCGCTTTGTGCAATATTTAATACGAGTGGAGAGTAAAACCTGATAGCATTGGAACCATTTCCGTTTGATTGCACAGGAGTATTCGTTGGGGCATAAGGCATTTCTTCAACAACCTTTGCTTCTTCATATTGAGGCCGGGGCGGGGTAGCAGCGGGTTGTGCTGCAGTTGTGCCAGCGCCAACTTTTATTTTTGCGATCACGGTGCCGATCGGAACCACGTCATTCTCTTTAAACAAGATCTCTTCTATAATTCCTTCAGCTGTAGAAGGAACCTCGCTATCCACTTTGTCTGTGGCAATATCAAGCACGGTCTCATCCTGTGCAACTTTATCGCCTGGTTGTTTGTGCCATTTTAAAATAGTGGCTTCCATAATACTTTCACCAAGCTTGGGCATTATCAGATCAACTAAACTCATATAGCAAAAAAGATTTATAATAACAGATTAATAAAGGCAAATGTAAGGAGTTATGGGCAATCGGGCAATCGGGAATCGGGAATCGACGGTTGTAAACCCTGTCGGCGGATGTAAACCTTAACAGTGGTTATTTGTGCAAGCTGAATTTAAAAAACTTCAGGGGGAATTATTTATCAGATTTAAGGCAAAAAATCCTGATCCAGAATCTGCCTGAGGCAACCCTGCCCGTATCATTCCTTCAGAATAAATTCCCTCAACAAATTCAATGCATTCATTGCGGTTAATTGGATATTCAATTTACGTTCGAAGCGAAAATGAAATTTACGGGTGAGGTTTTTTTCATTGTTTCCAACGGCTACCCAAACGGTACCAACGGGCTTATCAACAGTACCTCCATTTGGGCCCATGATACCTGATACAGCAATAGCATAGTTTGCCTTCACCCTTTGCAATGCACCCTTTACCATTTCCAATACTACCTCTTCACTCACTGCACCTTTTTCCAAAAGTGTTGTTTCCTGAACGCCTAAAAGGTCTTCTTTGGCCTTGTATGAATAACTTACCACGCTGCCATCATAAAATGCGGAAGAGCCTGCAACCGATGTGATCAAATGAGCAATATAACCACCTGTACAGCTTTCGGCGGTACACATTGTTTTGTTTTTTTGCAGGAGTAAATTTCCCAGCACCTGTTCCATTGGTTCATCCTTGTTAGTGATCATATGGGCTTTAACCAAATGTTGCAATGCGGAAAAACATTGATCAATTTCCGTTTCAACAAGCGTTTGGTCATCACCGCAACTTGTTAACCTTAATCTTACCATTCCGTAATTAGGCAGGTAAGCTAGTTTGATATGTGATGGTAATGCATTCTCAAAATCGAGTATCATATCATTGATCATAGATTCGCCAATGCCAAATGTTATGAGTGTGCGATGGGCGATATGCGGAAGCGTAAATTGCTTTGTAATAAATGGGATAACATCATGCTCCATCATCCCTTTCATTTCATGAGGAACACCGGGCATGCTGATAAAAAGTTTTCCATCTTTTTCAAACAGCATTCCTGGTGCAGATCCACGTTTGTTTTGGATCACTTTGCAATTATCTGGTACCTCAGCCTGTTTTAAGTTTCTTTCCGTTATCGGCCTTTTGAATACCATTTCAAATAAGTATTTCACATTGGCAAGTGTAGCTTCATCAACCATCATTGTTGCATTAAAATACGGGCAGAGTAATGGCTTGGTGATATCATCCGCAGTGGGGCCGAGGCCGCCGGTAATTAAAATAATATCAGCATGCATGCTTTCTTCATCCAGCGATTTCCAGATATCATCTGCTATATCACCAACGGCTACCCGACGTTTTACCCTGATACCTGCTTTGTTCAATTCCTGGGCCATCCAGGCGCTGTTGGTATCGATAACCTGGCCGATCAATAGTTCATCGCCTATTGTGATGATGGAAACGTTTATCATGGTTCTTTTTTAAATTGTGTTAATTGAAAACCGACGGTCCTAAGGTAAAGATGAATGTCGAAAAGCTGATGCTGACATCTTTGTAACTGGGGGCGGCAATTGGGAATGGCAATCGGCAATCGGCAATCCGGCAATGTCATTAAAGTGAAATTTCTTTAAAAAGTTCAAATTTCAGAATTCTCAATTCATAACTCTCGACTTTCAACGCTCAATTCTTTCTCACAGCTCATAACTCCCGCATCCCGCATCCATCATCCATCATCCCGCATCCATCATCCCGCATCCATCATCCCGCATCCCGCTTATTTCTCTTAATTTTATGCAAGTTAAAACCAAACATGAGAACATTCTGTTTATTAATTACTTTATTCATTTGCCAAATTTCTTTTTCGCAGGATTTAAAGAAGAAAATCGATGATGCTTTAAATAAGCTTGCAGTTGATGAGCAGTTTAAACACAGCGTTCTGAGTTTTTACGTGGTTGAAGGAAAAACCGGGAAGGTTCTGTATGATAAGAACAGTGAGGTTGGATTGGCACCGGCAAGTTGCCAGAAGATCGTGACAAGTGTGACTGCGTTTGAAATATTGGGGAAGGATTACCGGTATCAAACATCGGTTAAAATTTATCCTGGTTCAGACTCAATTAATTTGTTTATTGCGGCGTCCGGCGATCCAACAATAGGAAGCTGGCGTTGGGGTAAAACAAAAATGGATTCCGTTTACAGTCAGATTTTAAATTCACTTAAAAACAAAAAGCTAACAGCGATCGCTTGCGATATTGCTGTCTTAAAAAATGATTTTACCTACCAGCCAATTCCCGATGGGTGGGTATGGCAGGATATTGGAAATTATTATGGAGCCGGTACATGGGCGTTTAACTGGCATGAAAACCAGTACAGCATTAGTTTAAGTTCTGATGATAAAGAGGGAACGCTAACGGAAATAAAAAGTTTTGATCCTGCGTCAGCAAATATGTTCATTCAGAATTTCATAACTGCAGGCAAAAAAGGCAGCGGTGATAATGCATACATTTATTCAGCTCCTTATACTGATGCAAGTTTTGCCACAGGAACCATAACTCCAGGCCAAAATCAATTTACAATTTCTGGTTCAATGCCAGATCCTACAAGTGTTTTTATTAAAGGATTGAAATCTTACCTCAATGGGAATGGTATTAATGTGAATGAAGGCCATAACTTAGCTTTTGCGTTAAGCAGCCGGAACCCTTCTGTTTATGAAAATATTGGTTTAATCTATTCTCCATCTTTAGACAGCATCAATTACTGGTTCCTCAAGAAAAGTATCAACCTTTACGGGGAAGCATTTGTAAAGACGATTGCTTTAGAAAAAACAAAAATTGGTTCTACAGATTCAGGTGTAAATGTTATAAGGAATTTCTGGGCCGATAAAGGCATAGAAAAATCATCGTTGAAAATCATTGACGGCAGTGGCCTTTCGCCTGCAAACCGGTTAACAACCAGTTCACTTGTCAGCGTTTTACAATACGCTGGAAAACGTCCCTGGTTTAGTTCCTTTTATAATGCATTGCCGGAAATGAATGGAATTAAAATGAAAGACGGTTATATCGGCGGCGTGCGGTCTTATACAGGATACGTTACATCGGCTTCTGGCGTAGCGTATAGTTTTGCGTTCATTGTAAATAATTTTGATGGCAATCCTGCAACAGTAAGGGAAAAAATGTGGAGGGTTCTGGATCTTTTAAAGTAATTTTAAATTAAACTCAAAACCATCTTATGCAAGAGCAAAATTTTAAAAACCACAGTAGGCTGGTTCCCCTTTTTCACTTCGTTACATTTTCTTTAATCCTGGCAATCATTGTAGTTGGTATCTACAAGTTTTACCTGAATTATACAACCGGCTGGGGTGGGGGATTGATCATACCTGGGCTGTTTATCGCAATTGGTGTTAGCCTTGGTTTAGTTGCCTGGTTTGCCCGGGCTTTTGCAATCAAAGCGCAGGACAGAGCCATCAGGGCAGAAGAAAACCTTCGCTATTTTGCTATCACTGGTAAGTTGCTTGATGATAAACTTAGAATCGCCCAGATCGTTGCTCTACGTTTTGCAGCCAATAATGAATTTGTAGAATTGGCTCATCGTGCCGTTAAAGAAGATATGTCGGCCAAAGAAATAAAAATGGCGATCAAGAATTGGAAGGCGGATCATCACAGAGCTTAAATAGCTGAGAGTGTCGGCAACGGGGCTCTTAATGCAGCAGTCTCTTTGTTCAACAATTCTAACTTTCCTGAAAGTATTGAATGACTTTCTCCCGAAGCATTTCAGGTATATTACATCGTTTCATTCCTTCGGCATGCATAAAGTACAAAGTAACATCCCCGGTGTTTAGCAATTCATTATTTTCATTGTAGATCTCGGAATGGAAGATGATCTTATGATTGGTGGGAAGCTCTCTGAGTGTTGTTTTTACTGTGATAAGATCGTCATATTTCGCCGGCCTTAAAAAACGGCTGTGAATGTCAACAACCGGCATGATGATGCCCATTGCTTCGATATCCTTATAAGTAAAGCCGATCTGGCGAATGGCTTCTGTTCGGCCTATTTCATAAAATTGTGCATAATGCCCGTGATAGACAATACCCATCTTGTCGGTAAGGGCGAAATGTATTCTTATTTGGGTCTCGGTATTGAACATGTTGAGCAGTAAATTATTAAATCTATTAACTGGTTTCCAAAGGGCAAGCAGGCCTTCAAGGCATCCAGTTACATGGCCTTGAATTCAGGAAAAAACAAATCAACAGAGTAAGAACTCAGCAGCAATCCCAGGCTTATTTACCTGTCATTCCATCAACACTTACCTTGCCAGGCCCAAGTAATAATAAAACAATAAAAGCACCGAGGTAAAGCATTGCAGCTTCTCCTTTTCCGAAAACGTCCCAGTTATGCGCTACGATTAATGCATAACCCATGTTGATGATGATTACCAGGGATGCGAATCTTGTAAATAATCCAAGTATTACAAAAAGAGCGCAAAAGAATTCAGCAAATATCACAAGCGCAGCTGTGACGCTTCCACCATTTTCCCCAAAGAAAAGATGTGGCATGTGTGCTGCAGTCTCATTAAAATGGGTAAGTTTTCCATAACCATGGTTCATTAGTAAAATACCAGCAAACAACCTGAGGAAAAGTGTAGCGGCATTGAATGCGCCGGCAGAATAATGGGTGGACATTAATTTTCTCATAGATATCATTTTTGTAAAAATAGGGATAATTTGAAGATTCGAAAGTGTGAAAATAATGTGACGATGAAAGTAAAGCACAGTTTTGAAGTAAATAGTCAATCAATTTTTTTTCACCATCAAATCAACAAATCATCACATCATCAAATCAATTTATCAATCCTTTAACAGGAAAATAAAAATAGATTTGGTTTGTTTACAGTTCTATAATGAATATTTCTTTTGGAATAGTGTTTGATAATGCAGCGCTGGTTTACATTTGCATAGTATTTAGAAATTAACCCATCATGATTAAACAAAAATTTTTCATTACCCTCCTGTCGGTAGTGGCATCCCTCGGCGTATTTTCGCAGGCCACACACAATGTTATTGATCCTGAAAAAAAATACAAACAAGTTAAGGAAATGATGGTAAAGGAAGAGTATGCGCTTGCTTACCCCCTTACCAAAGAATTGAAAGCCATGTACCCTGATAACAGCATCAGTGATCATGCCTATCTTAATGAAGATGTCAACTACTACTATATCGTTTGTGAGTTGAAGATGATGCAGGATGTTGGCCAGGAAGATGCTGAAAAATACATACATGATGTAAACAATGAACCCCGCAGGCAAATATTGAGTTTTCACCTGGGCCATTATTATTTTCTTAAGGATGATTTTGAAAATGCGATTGCAAGCTTTAACCGTGCAGGATATGACAACCTTAGCAATGACCAGATCGCAGATGCGAAATTCGAGAAAGCTTATGCATATTTCAGTTTAAAGCAATTCGAAAAAGCTAAACCGCTGTTTTATGAGATCGTACAGATCCATTCCAACAAATATTATATCCCCGCAAATTATTATTATGGTTTCATTGCCTATTCCGACCGCCAGTATAATGATGCTTTAAAATCTTTTAAACTTGTGGAAACAGATGAAGCCTACAAAGGTGTAGTGCCTTATTATATTGCGGAGATATATTATTTCCAGGGGAAAAAAGATGAGGCACTTAGCTATGGGGAAAGTATATTGTCAAGAGGCGGTTCATTGTATTATGAAAAGCAACTCAAACTTTTGTTGGGGCAGCTCGCCTTTGAAAAGAAGCAGTATCAAAAGGCGCTTCCGTTGTTGGAAGATTATGTGAACAGTTCGGATAAAGTTACCAAAGAGGTTTTGTATGAACTTAGTTTCTGCTACTACAAAGAAAACCAGCCACAAAAAGCGATAGAAGGATTTAAACAACTCAGTAATGAAAAGGATTCGATGGGGCAGAACAGTATGTACCTCCTCGGCGACCTTTACCTGAAAACAGGCCAGAAAGAAAGTGCAAGGAATGCATTTCAATACAGCGCTTTCAATAACAGCAATCCTACCCAACAAAAAGTATCACGCTTCAATTATGCAAAATTATCTTATGAACTCGGATACCAGGACATCGCATTAAGCGAAATGAAAAAATACATAAATGATTATCCTAATTCCGACTATGATACAGAAGCAAAGGAGATCCTCGTGAACCTGCTTGCCAATACAAATAATTTTAGTGATGCATTGTCACTTTATCGTTCTTTTAAATCTCCAACAGCGGCTATGCAAAAGGCTTACCCCCGCATTTTATATGGCAGGGCGATTGAATTCATCAATGACCAGAAACTTACAGACGCCGACGAACTGTTGGAAAATGTTTTAGCAAATCCGTTGTCTGGAAATATATTGCCTTATGCAAACTTCTGGAAAGGCGAAATAGCATACAGGCAACAACGTTATGATGATGCTATAAGGTATATGAGCATTTTCGTTCAGTCGAATGTACAGGCATCCGGAGAAGCTACTTATACAGCTGCAAAGTATGATCTGGGTTATAGCTGGTTTCAAAAAGAAAACTTTAAAAACGCATTGGCGAATTTTGAACCATTGGCAAAAAATGTATCTGTCACTTCTTCGTACACGGAGCAGGATGCTTTTATTCGCAGTGCCGACAGTTATTACATGCTAAGGGATTTTGCGAAAGCAAACAGCATGTATGAAAATGTGATTGAGAAAGCAATGTTGCAAAGCGATTATGCACTTTATCAAAAAGCAATGATTGCAGGAATAAAGAGCAGTAGCGAAAAGATCAAAATATTAAATTCCGTATCCCGGCAGTATCCTAAAAGTACTTTGGTGGAAGACATTAATATGGAAATTGCCTTGACCTACATTGCGGATGAAAAATTTAAGGATGCCGTTCCGTATTTGAATAACATCATTGCATCTTCAAGCAATGAAGCTGGTGGTTTAAAACCAAAAGCGTATTTAAAGCTGGGGCTTGCACACTATAATGCAAATGATAATCAGAATGCATTAACGGCTTACCAGCAACTGATACAAAAATATCCCCAATCGGCGGAAGCGGATGAGGCATTGGGTATCATTAAAGATATTTACGTTGAGGATGGTAAGCCAAATGAATACATTGAGCTGATGAAGAAAAATGGTATCAATGTTTCTGTTTCGGAAGCCGATTCGATCACTTACACCGCTGCATTACTTAAGTACGAGGCAAATGATTGTTCAGCGGCCATCAGCGGGTTCAATAATTATCTTTCCCGTTTCGAAAATGGTGCGCATGCTTTAGAGGCAAACTATTTTACTGCTGAATGTTACCAGAAAGTAAAAGACTGGCCCGGTGCTTTGAAAGGTTATGGTTATGTAAATGCGAAAGGTTTGAATAAGTATTTTGAAAAAGCCACATTAGAAGCTGCACGCATCAATTATTTTGAATTGAAAAATTATGCAGAAGCAAAAAAATACTTTGAATCACTTCGGGGTAATTCAGTAAACCAGGACAACCTGCTGGAAGCATTGCGTGGGCTTGTTCGCAGTTATTATTTATTGAAGGATTATGGATCTGCAAATGATGCGGCAAAAGACCTGCTTACCCGTAAAGGAATAAATACAGATGACAAATCCATCGCATTTCTGGTATTGGGTAAATCGCAACAAGTGGCAAATGATTGTACTGCAGCAATAGGTTCTTTTAAATCCGCAGCGGGTATTAATAAAACTGCATGGGGCGCTGAGGCAAGGTATGAGATGGCAAATTGCCAGTACAACATCAATGATCTGAAAGCGGCCGAAAAATCAGCGCTCTCTGTTATCAAAGAAACAGGTTCCTACGATGAATGGGTGACGAGATCGTACATCTTACTGGGTGATATTTTTATGAAGCAAAAAGATTATTTCAATGCCAAGGCAACATATGAAAGTGTTGCAAAGAATGCAGTTTTAGCAGAACTAAAAAATGAAGCGCAACAAAAACTGGATGCAGCTATCGCCGAGGAAAAACAAAATTCTAAAATTGGTAATTAAGAAAATATGAAGTCATCAAATTTTTCTGGATCAAAATTAAACTACATGCATCTTAAACTGGCATTGCTTGTAGCAGTATCATTTTTATCAGTTACGTCGATGGCACAACGTGGCAAGGATACGACAAAACAAAGCATCAATATCGTTTCATCTTTTAAACCTGTGCTGCGCAACGCAGTAAAAATAAATTTCTCAGGTTCGCAGTTAAATGGAGATACCTCCCGGAATGTGAAAGCCTATAATATTCCATCTCAGAATTTATTCTATGCGTACCAGGCGGTCGCACTAAAATCACTGGCACTGCAACAGGATACCAACCTGTATCTCGGGAACCGCAATTATATTAAGGCAGGTTTTGGAAATTACACTACCCCGTACGTGAATGTAGGGCTTGGCTTCGGAGATGGGAAAAAGTTTTTGGCAAATGCATACGCTACTTATATCAGTTCAAATGGCAACATTACCAACCAGGATTATTCAATGCTGGACATTAAAGCTACAGGAAGTTATTTTTTGAAAAAAAATGAGGTATATGCATCTGTTGGAACAAGCAGGGATGAATATTACTTGTATGGGTATGATCATTCGACTGTTTTTCCTTCACGGAAAGATATTCGACAACTTTTTCAACAGGTGAATATCACCGGTGGGATACGCAATACCGTTAGGACAGAATACGGGATCAGCTATAATCCAAATTTCCAGGCAAACCTGTTTACCAATAATGACCGCTTGAATGAAACAACAGTGATCATTGATGTTCCTGTAGAAAAAAAGTTTGGCGATGATTTTACGGTTAAGCTCGATGCGAAGGCCGATCTTACCCGGTATAATTCTATCAATTTTATTCCTGATAATTATAAGTTTACCAATAATGTTGAGCAACTGTCAGCATCATTGGTTTATAATACACCCAGGTTGATAATCAATGGTGGTATCATACCGATATGGAATAATGGTAAATTTGAATACCTGCCCAATGTATTTGCAGAAGCCCAGGTAAAGGAAAAGGTATTTATGTTCCAGGCTGGATGGGTAGGCCGCATCATAAAAAATACTTATCGTAATCTTTCCCAGGTGAATCCTTACTTGTCAACACTCACTACACAAACCAATACAAGGGAAACGGAATTTTATACTGGTATTAAGGCAACACTTGCCAAACATTTCAATTTTAATGCAAAAGTTGGTTTTGTACATTACAAGGATTTTGCATTATTTATTAATGATACGTCTTCATTCGGTACCTATTATAACAGTTTTAAAGTAAGTCATGAGCCAACGATGCATAACCTTCGTATCCATGGTGATATCAGTTATATCAACCAGGATAAGTTTACCGCTACTGCTGGCGTTACATTCAATGGATACACTGGCTTGAAGGTGAATGAAAAAGCATGGAACACAGTGCCTATGGAAATTACGGGTTCTATTCGCTGGTGGGCATTTGAGAGATTACTGCTTAAGGGAGATTTTTATTTGTTTGCGGGAGGTAAATACCTCCGCAGCGATAACCGGGCAATTTCATTTTCAGGTGGCTCCGACCTGAGTGCGGGTGCTGAATACAAGATCAACAGGCAGTTCAGTGCATTTTTTGACGTAAACAATATCTTAAATGACAAATATGAACGCTGGCATAATTATGAAGTGTATGGTGTAAATTTATTGGGTGGTGTTATCTTTCGCTTTTAAAACAAACCTACATTTGCGGAATGGAAGAACTGATCGAACAATATTTATTTCAACATAAAGTTTGCCCACTGCCCTCCATTGGTTCTCTTCAAATAAAAGAAGGAAATGCAGTGGCCTGGCATGGCGATAATAAATTATCAGCGCCTGTCCCGCAAATTGAATTAATCAAAACAGAAATTCCTGCAGAACATTTTATTGCCTTTATTGCTGCCAGTGAAAAAATATCAATTGGGGAAGCTTCATTGACTTTACAAAAGTACTGCCTTGAACTTCAGAAGCTGAATACGTACAAGGAAATGAAATTGGAACATGCGGGCCGGTTTTATATCGATCAATCAGGTAGTCTTGTTTTTAAACAACAAACGCTGCCAAAAGAATTTCTTCCGTCAGTCTCGGTGCAAAGGGTTGTCCGTTCTAAATCGGCTTCTCACAATTTGAGGGTGGGGGACAATGAAACCACCAGCGAGTACATGACGGAATATTATAGCGGGAAAGAAAAAATAAAAAAGGAACGGTGGTGGATAGCTGCCTTATTATTGACGGCGATAGCAGCGGCGGGATTATATCTTTATTTTAAAGAACATAGTTATACCGAGAAGTTTGGAAATGTTCAGCCCACAACAATAAGTCCAATCGAAAGCACGTATCGAACGCCATAATGTTTGAAGTATGATCCATGATTTGAAGTAATCATAATCTGGCATCTTCCATTACACAGCATCCATCTTACATTTGATTATGATTCACTATACAAATTGTCCTATTTGCAAATCCCTTGCTATTAAACCGGTGTTGACTGCGAAGGATTATACGGTTACAAAGGAAGCGTTCCATGTGTGGAACTGTGAAAATTGTACTGTTATGTTTACCCAGGACATCCCCTCACAGGACCAGATTGTAAAATACTACCAATCCGAAAATTATATTTCGCACAGCGATACGCAAAAAGGTTTTATCAATAAATTATATCATCGAATCAGAAAAACCACGCTTGCACAAAAACGACAACTGATAAAAAACGAAACCAGGTTACAAACAGGAACTATTTTAGACGTTGGTTGCGGCACAGGCGCATTTTTAAATACCATGCAGCATGCAGGTTGGAAAATCACCGGCCTGGAGCCGGATACTGCTGCAAGAGAAAGGGCACAATCATTATACAATGTCCAGCCATTATCATCAGCAAAAATATTTGAACTTCCACAGCATACGTTTGATGCTGTCACTGCATGGCATGTAATGGAGCATGTGCATCAATTGCATGAATATGTTGACCAGTTTAATAAAATACTATCAGAAAGGGGAAGAATATTTATTGCTGTTCCAAATTTTACTTCATACGATGCAGTTCATTATGCATCCCATTGGGCAGCGTATGACGTTCCGCGTCACCTTTACCATTTCTCTCCCAAGAGTATGTCTGTATTAATGGAAATGCACGGATTGAAAGTAGAAAAGATGAAACCAATGTGGTTCGACAGTTTTTACGTGAGTATGCTTAGCGAACAGTATAAGAATAGAAAAGGAAATATTGTGATGGCTTTTATTGTGGGAATCATCTCAAATTTGAAAACTCTTTTTAATAAAAAGAAATGTAGTTCTGTTATTTATGTAGTTCGCAAGGGGTAATTAATTTTGATAAAGCCAATGACTCCGGAATGCTGTTTATTTGAACAACTTAGAGATCAATGCCCGAGGTTCATTTGAAAATCACCATCCAATTAATTTTCTGTTTATCATTCTTGACTAAAACTAGAGGCTATTCGTTCGTTTTTACTTCGTAAAGTTTCGGCCACCGCTTGCCGGTAATAAATAGTGACTTAGAAAGGCTGTCATAAGCAATACCGTTCAATACATCTGAATTATCAAAGCCATGACTTAACATTTCCCCCTCAGGTGTTGCGATATTATTCAAATACATATCTCCAACAACATGGCCACTTTCAGGATCAATTTTTACGATGCGGTTGGTCATCCATACATTTGCCCACACAAAACCATTTATAAATTCAAGTTCATTAATGTTTTGTACAGGGCCCCGGTTATCAACCACTGCAATAGTATTCTTGATCTTAAAGTTTTCGGGATCCACAAAAATCAGGTTCGGGGTGCCAGTATCAATGATCAGATCAGTTCCATTATTTGTCATGCCCCAACCTTCGTAGGGCCAGTTAAAGGTTTTGATTACTTTTTTGATGTCTTTTACGTCATACACATAAACAACATGTTCCCTGTAGCTTAGTTGGTAAATCTTATCTTTCAAAATTGTCAGGCCTTCAGCAAAAATTTTATCTTCCAGTTTGTGCATGTCTGCCGGCACACCCTTTTTATGGTCTCCGTATTGAAGCTTTGAAGTTCCGTATTCCCCGCCGCTTTCATACAGTTTACCGTTATAAAATTCCAGGCCTTCGGTAAAGCTGCTCGTATCATGTGGAAATTCGCTGATAATGGTATAACTGATAGGTTTAGGTGCTGCTAATCCGGATGCCGGAACGTTTGGCGTAGCATCGCCACCGTTATCAGCAGGTGGTGAATCATTATTAGTATCACACGCTGCCAGAAACAAGAGGAAAGAAATGCTGATTAGGTACTTCATTATAAGCGTTTTAGCTGCAAAAATAGGTAACTACAGTTGCCTGCTTTAAAAATTCTTTAAAATAAAACCATAAAATGTTTTCTTTTCTGGAAATTGTTTCTATTTTTACCCTACCTCTGAGCCGGATATTCTCTTTTCTCACCATTAGTTAATGCCGCTCTTCTTCCAATGTTACAGTCAACTGTACGCATCCCTATGTTTTCATAATTTCTTATCCGTGTAAAAGCACCAGTCTATATCATATTGAAAAATGATTTATTCATTTAATCATTTTTAATATTAACGGGGATGAAGCTTTTTTTACAATTGCTGGTATTTTGTTTTTTTGCAACAGGCATCCAGGCCCAACGGGTTTGTGGTACTCCTCAATACGCCCTTACAGCCAAAGCCGGATCTGTAGAACGGGAAGGTTCCATCTCAAATACTTTTTCAAGGGATACTACGCCAAATGAAATCATTACCATTCCTGTAGTTATACATTTGCTTTTCAACACTTCGGATCAAAATATTAGCGATGAACAAATACGTTCCCAGATAGCAGCACTTAACAGCGATTACCGCCGGATGAATACTGACACTTCTTTTACACCCAATGCTTTCAAGCCGTATGCAGCCGATGCAAGGATCATGTTCTGCCTGGCGCAGGTAGATCCAACAGGAAGGGCTAGCCGCGGGATTATACGCAAGCATACAGATCTTCCTTATTTCCTTGGCGATGATGGAATGAAATTCTCAAATTCAGGTGGTGACGATGCATGGGATTCCAAAAAATATTTGAATATATGGGTTTGCAATATGTTTGGACGGGCACTTGGGTATGCAACCGCACCGGGAGGGCCTGCAGATAAAGATGGCGTTGTTATCAACTTCGACGTATTTGGTACAGTAGGTAATCTTCGTGCACCATTTGATAAAGGCCGTACAGCTACTCATGAAGTTGGTCATTGGCTGGGGTTGCGCCACGTATGGGGTGACGAAAATTGTGGTGATGATGAGGTTGACGATACTCCAAGGCAATTAAGTTACAATTTCAATTGCCCGGTTTTTCCTCACGTAACTAATTGTTCTATCAACGGTAACGGCGACATGTTTATGAATTATATGGATCTGACGAATGATGCCTGTATGAATATGTTTACCACCGGGCAAAAAATGAAAATGAGATCTTTGTTTGCATTGAATGGTTCAAGAAATACCTTTTTAAATTCATACGCATGTGACAGCAGCCTGGCAAGTGGTGCTCCGCTTCCCGATGATACGTTGCCAGTTGTAAAACCTGCTGGAGATGTGAGGCCGTATCCCAACCCGGTGAAAGATATAGTTACGCTGATGCCGTTGCATGAATATGTGCTAACCGGAAAAACCTGCACAGTCTTCAATATGTCAGGAATGAAAATAATGCAACAAATGTTGAATTCAGAAAGGCCAACAATTGATCTGTCGAGGTTAGCAGCTGGTGTTTATATTTTGAAGATTGGGCAGGGAGGCGAAAGAAAGATCGTAAAAATTATAAAAATTTAGATTTGTAAATACAGAATACAAAATAAGAAAGTGATCATGGGGGTGGTCACTTTTCTTATTTATATGAAGGCTGAAGCACGAACTTTGCTCGCGACATTGCCTTTCTTTGAACATTGAGCATCGTATGTTGGGTATTGAATATTTCTTTTTATTCTCATCGACTCCAATCAATTTCCAAAACACAACTTACAACATCCCAAATTGAAAAAGCTCCTGCAGAAATGCAGGAGCTTTAATTTTTGTGTGTCAGGCATGTATATCAGCTATAGGGTGCAAGTCCCGAATACGCTTTACAGTAGGGAGTATTAGCCAAGAGCAAGGGTGTCCATTGTGAGGTGGAATCTGAAGGAAGCTGGCGGCAAACA
>JBDSBG010000042.1:0-11063 GCA_039921685.1 Ferruginibacter sp. | reverse complement strand
CTGATGCGCAACTGTGCCAGGGCAGTCTCGGAGATCCTATTGTTAATATAACTTTCGGTGCTGGCAGTAATCCTGGTCCTCCACTTGCTGCGGCTGCGGGTTACAGTTATATAGCTGCGGATTGTCCAAATGATGGTTCTTACACGGTAAGAAATAATTCCTCCTCATGTTTCGGCGGGAACTGGCATAATATTGCTCCTGATCATACCGGCGACCCAAATGGTTATTTTATGCTTGTGAATGCAGCGATTGGTGCAGGTGTTTTTTACATCGATACAATCCGTGGACTCTGTGGAAATACCACCTATGAATTTGCAGCATGGGTAATGAACGTGAGTATTCCTCAATCCTGTTCCGGGAATTCTATTCTTCCAAACCTAACTTTTAGAATAGAAAAAACGGATGGTACTCTACTTCAAACATACAATACCAATGATATTCAAATCCTAAATTCACCCACATGGAAACAATATGGCTTTTTCTTTACAACAGCTCCTGGCATTCCTGATATTGTAGTGAGGATCTTTAATAATGCACCTGGCGGTTGCGGCAATGACCTGGCTATCGATGACATTACTTTTAGACCATGTGGTCCCTTGCTTGTTCCGTCGATTGTTGCCCAGCCCGCAAACAATGTAACATTGTGTGAAGGAAATGCTGGTACGTTTAATTTTACCTGCCAGGTATCAGGCGGTTTTACAATGCCATCCTATCAATGGCAGCAAAGTATAAATGGAGGAGCATGGACCGACATAGCAGGAGAAACGCTTCCTACTCTCACGAGAAGTTTTCCAGCCAATGCAACTTTAGGCATATATGCATTCAGGCTGGCGGTAGCCGAAGCCGGGAACATGGGCTCAGCACAATGCAGGATCGCATCCACCTCACTTTCTGTTAACATAAATGCCAATCCCAGCACGACAGCCCTTAATAGCGGGCCCGTATGCGATGGGACCACGCTGATACTAACGGCAACGGGTGGCAGCATTTACCAATGGACAGGGCCCGGGGGATTTTCGGGTAATGGCTCTCCCCTTTCGGTGAGTAATTTACAGGCATCTCAACAAGGAAAATATTATGTTCTGGTAAAAGATAATAATGGGTGTGAGCACCTTGATTCAACTATTGTTGATGTAAATCCTTCCCCGAGTGCAACTACAACTTTTAACCAGGTAAATATCTGCCCGGGGGATAGCACGGTATTTTCTGCAAGCGGAGGGATTTCCTATGAATGGCAGCCTGCTGAGGGGCTTTCATCGGCGATAATTCAATCGCCAAAAGCCTCTCCTTCAACAGATACACATTACGAAGTGATCGTTTCAAATTCATTTAACTGTGTTGATACTGCCTTCATAGATGTAAATGTTATTGCCATGCCCCAGGCAGATGCCGGCCCCGACAGGTCGATGCTGGAAAACGAACCTATAACAATAGAGGCGTCTATTGCTGGTGACAATTTTACTTATAACTGGTCTCCCTCCCCATATATAAATAATATAAGCCTGTTACAACCCCAGGTAAATCCCCCGGTTGATACAAAATTTATTTTGAATGCTAATTCGGGCTGTGGATCATCCAGCGACAGCATGAAAGTATTTGTGTACAAGGATATATTTATTCCAGGTGCATTTTCTCCCAATGAGGATGGCATAAATGATACCTGGTATATTCCTGCATTGAGTGCATTTAATGAATATGAATTAATTGTTTTTAACCGTTATGGTGAGAAAGTTTTTCAACTCAGGAATGAAAACAGGCGCTGGGACGGAACTTTTAAAAATAAACGATTACCGGTTGGTGCGTATGTGTATTCACTGGTAATAAAAAAATATATTAATCCTTATAAAGGAACCGTGATGCTGATAAGGTAGCATTGATCCTTAAATGAAAACCACGATTGAATTATAATGTTCTGATAAAACCTTCTCTTTAATATCTGCTATCAACCTTCAACCCTTCGATCCCGCAATTAAATTTATAGTAAGTGCCACAACAAATGTATTTAATGCAAAAGCAAGGAGGCCATGGGCGAGCACTGTTCGCCTGATCCTGCGTGAAGGTACCTGTACATCCGAAACCTGGAAGGTCATTCCAACTACGAATGAAAAATAAGCGAAGTCGAGGTAATCAGGTTTTGTATTACCAGGAAAATCCAGTTCAGCAACTTTATTCCCGTCCTGGTTTTCATAATACATATGGGCATAATGAAAGGTGAACAAAGTGTGTACCATTACCCATGACAGGATCATTCCAAATACTGCAACCACCAGTGGCAAACTGTCTTTTGATTTCATCAAGAGCGAAACAGCCACCATACTTGCAATACTCGTTAGTAATATGCTCGCCAATACAAATAGCCTGCTTCCATCATCTTTATTAGCCTGTTCAATGATATCATGCTGTTTCCTTTTAAAAAAAACTGTCCAGCATATCCCGATATAAAACAACGCAAATACATCCCAAAAAATAATACTGCTGAGCAGCACTCCACAATTATTTTTCCAGTTAAAATAAAATGCAGATGAGGCTGCAAGGCAGCTTATTAAAATCCGCTGCAGCGGGTGCATGCGCAAAAAGATATTCGCCTGTGTTTTTTTTTCGAGAGCAGCCATGCCGGGTAAATTATTTTTGTTATCCCTGTTATCGATCAAATATATAAAATTCCTTATCACAGTTCAGCCCATCAATGATCCTCTACTGTAGCGATTTCCATTGATAGACCAGAAATTGCAGGACAAAACGATTTCTATTTAAACAAGGAATTTACAGCTTATTTCTTTCACATAAGTATAAATGTAAATAATACCAGCCTGTAGAAAAATCAATCGAACGACTTTTCTCATTAACAAATATTTAGATCGTTTTATTTAAACTCATTAGCTCATTAGATATCTCAGGCTGCCCCAAATTAAAATACTAAAATTATGAAACGTCATTTCATCAGCTTCTTCACTCTTTTATTTCTTATTTCCGACGCGACAGAAGCCCAGGTAATTTATGTTGCTCCTGGTCCCGGACCAGTTCATCGTTATCGCAAGGTTCGTGTTCGAAAAGCGACTGTTTACCGGCAGCCCTTTACAAAATTTGAACCTTCGGTAAATATTTCTGTTGGCTACGGTTTCCCCAATGTTGACAAAGAAGCACTCGTAAATTTCACAGGCCTTCGCAAGGGAAATGCCAGTCAGACCGGCCCTCTTACAGGTGCCATTGATTACAAATTTAGCCGAAACATGAGTATAGGAGTACTGGTAACTCACGGCAAAGTGAACGTTCCTTATTACGATTACTACACAGGAGTCAAATCTCTGGAAGGCTCCCTGGATAACTGGGCATTTATGTTAAACATTGTAAGATATATCCCAGTTCCGGGCTCCGTGGTTACGCCTTATATAAGAACTGCCATTGGAGTAAACAACTGGAAACAGGATTACATTTCCACGAGCGGAAACAAAATAGATTATATTTCAACTCCATCCGATTTTGCCTACCAGGCAGGCATAGGTGCTAATATCAATTTAAGTAAAAACGCCGGGGTATTTTTAGAAGCCGGGTATGGGAAGTATATATTGCATGGAGGCCTTTCGTCCAAATTTTAAATCCCGCAGCCTGCCTGAATGCTTTAATTGATGTAAGTTTTAAATTAAAGTCCAATGCTGCAACTTACAATACCCGGTATTAAAAAACAGGTTAGGAATTAGTGACCTGTTCCATCGGGCATTGTGAATTGTACGTTGTCTATTGAAATTTAAAAACCTACTAACAAAAAGAAAAAAAATTTCAAAAAGCATTTTAGTTATTGGGAAAAGTCATTATTTTTTTCTACAAACTCTTTCAGGCTTGTTTGAACCAGGTAGGTCCAACCCTCAAGGAAACTGTCTCTCGCAAAAGAAGCAACGGCAGGAAAAGATTCCAGCCCTTCATGTGTTAACAGCAGCCTTGTATGTTCTCCTTCGGGAAATAATTCAAAGCTTACAAAAGAAACTCCCTCGTAGCCTTCATAGCGCCAGCTGTACACTAATTTCTTTTCCAGGACCAGTTCCGTGATTTTACATAAATGAAGAAAGGTTTCGCCGTCTTTTCCTTTTCCCGAAAACCGGAATTCGAATCCCAGTTCCGCGTTGAATGCCGAAAGATCAAAATACCAGTCCTTCATTTGACGTTTGTTGGTGATGGCTTTCCAAACCTTAGCAACAGGGGCATTGTATGTTTTCTCAACGATAACTGTATCTTTTTTCATCTTATTTTTTTTTAGATGTTTTCGTTTTTTTTGAACGGGCGCCTGCCTTTGATAAAAATTTTCCAAGGGCATCAAGCTTCATATTCCAGAATTGATCATAATGATCCATCCATTCCTGCAATTCATTAAACCCTTCCTGCTGTAATTTGCAATAACGTTCTCTTCCCCGATTCTCTATCACAATAAATCCTGCAGCACAAAGAATTTTTATATGCTTTGAAACGGCAGGCCTGCTCATATCAAAATTTTCTGCCAACAAGTTTATCGACAGGTTTTTCTTTGAAAGCAAGTTGAGTATCTGCCTCCTGTTTGCATCAGCAATGGCCTGGAAAGGATCTGCAACGATTTGTTTCATGTTTATATATTGCGTAACTAAAAGGTTACACAATATATGAGTAACTTTTTAGTTACGCAAATAATTTTTATTAAAAAACTCTTGGAGAAGGGTTTTCACAATTGATGACTATATTCTTTGAACAGGGAATTAGCATTGAGTCGTTTACGTAATGGCCCAATCCTTCTTTGGAATATCCAAAAAGCAAGTTCAATATTGTATTGGGAAAAAAGCTGTGTGAGTTTTTTTTATGCTGTGTGCATGAAATTTATTTTGCCATCACCTGGGCCTTGTATCTTGAAATTGTATTATTGGCTTCAATGAGTTTAAGCCTTAGGGCGTTTACAACGGGCTCTCCTGCTTTTAAAAGTTCTTCTGTTTCTTCATTGCTTTTTTGCAATAGCAGGATATCTTCATCCATCATCTTGATGACAGACTGTAATTGTTTAATTTTAGATTCCAGTTCTGCAATTTTAACCTCGTATTCGTTTTGGGTGCTTTCCTTTACATCGTGCAACCAGCCGTTTTCTTTCTGAAATCTTTCTTTGATCAATTTTTCACTTTCAAGAAAACCTTCCAGGCTTTTTTGATGTTTCCTGATCTTTATCCATTGCATCAAACAAATTGCAAGTGACGCAAGTATGCCTGCGACAAAAGCTGATCCAATATATATATAAGTTTGTGTCAATGTCTTTCTATTTATTAGCCCGCAAATTATTTCATTTGATTTTAAAACAGCTCGTTATTCCCGGCTTTTTGAAATCTTATAATCCACATTAATTTTAAAATGTGGATTAAAAGATTTCTTAAACAAAATTGCTGCCTTTTACAAGTTTAGTACACTTCTTGCATCGTTCAGCAGAAAATAACCAATGAAAATCACCTTCAACAGGAATATACAGTTCACCAAACTCCTAAAAATAAATGGTCGCCTGAAGGAATTCAATTTCAGAAAAGCAAACCCAAGCATTAAAGGAAATTTTACTATAGACGTGTTGGATGATGAGGGGCCAATGGGTACCCGGATCATTTTCTATATGGAAAATAAAGATGACAGGTGGCAGATCATTTCGAAAGAATTACCAGGCTGGGTATTGGCGAAAGAAAATGAGCTGAATGATTTTATTATTGAGGAATTGAAATGAGTTATGAATGCTGGCAACAGAATACAACTCCTGCCCAACGGGATCATATCTTCTTAAAAATAACTGTAGCATTGTGGCCGCCAAACCCAAAAGTATTACTGAGTGCTACATTAACTTTTGCATTGATTGCTTCTTTTATTACGATATTTAAATTTGCTGGTATTGCAGGATCAAGTACTGTCGTATTGATTGTGGGTGGTACAATATTATCTTTCATCGCCATTAATGAAATAATTGCTTCAATTACACCTGCAGCTCCGAGTAAATGGCCGGTAATCGATTTTGTGGCGCTGATCAGAAGATTGTTCTTACCTGCACCCATAACCGAAGATATTGCTTTGATTTCCGAAATATCTCCGACTGGTGTTGAGGTTGCATGTGGATTCAAATAATCAACATTGTGAATGCTGATCTTTGCTTCTGCCAATGCAAGTTCCATGGCCTTGATCGCTCCTTTTGCTTCAGGATGTGTGGCAGTCATATGATAGGCATCTGCGGTCATTGAAGCGCCTGCGATCTCTCCGTATATCTTTGCACCACGTTTCACTGCATGTTCATAATCCTCTAATATCAATGCGCCGGCTCCTTCCGACATTACAAATCCATCCCTGCTTTCATCAAATGGTCGGGAAGCAGTTGCCGGGTCATCGTTGCGTGTTGACATTGCCTTCAGTGCACTAAACCCGCCAAATACAGCTGCTGTAATTGGTGCTTCGGAGCAGCCTGTAACAATAATCTTTGCTTTACCAAGCCTTATATAATTGAATGCATCCATAATAGATGTATTCGATGTAGCACAGGCGGAAGTTGTTGTATAATTGAGTCCCATGTAGCCGTTGCGTATCGAGATCATACCTGATGACATGTTGGCAATGAATTTAGGAATTAAGAAAGGGCTAAACCTCGGCTGACCGTTGCCAAGAACAAATTCTTTAACCTGTTTTTCAAAAGTATCCATCCCCCCCTGACCGGATCCCCAGATCACTCCCACATCAAATGGATCCATCTTTTGAAAATCAAAGCCAGCATCTTTGATCGCCTGGTCGGATGCAACTAAAGCATATTGAGTAAAAAGGTCCGTTTTTTTAATCATGCCTTTGTCAAAATAACTTGCAGCATCGTAATTTGTTATTTCTGAAGCAAAATGGGTCCTGAATAAAGCAGCATCAAACCTGGTAATTTTATTTACCCCGGAGATGCCATGAACGACATTGTCCCAAAACGATGTTATATCGTTGCCATTGGGTGCTATCACCCCTAGTCCAGTAACTACCACTCTGTTTAGCATGCAATCGGTTATAACGCTTGATTAAAAAAGGAAGATTTTCGTTTAAGGAGAAAGGTTCATTACAAAAAATCCCGTTTTCGGGCGCAAAAGTAAGCTTTTTAAAGGCAAGTCGGGGCGATGCTGTATAAGCAATGATGCCAGCCCGCTGTCATTGCCCTTGCAGCAGTGATGTTGAAGAAAGAAACAGCTGGATTTAATTATTGATTCATAAACTCGGAAAGAATGATTAATCTTTCTTCCGGAACAGTGATATTATCAACCGTTTGCCGGTCCGGGTAGGTAAATTCTACTTCATATTTATTTGAAGTCTCTTCGTATCCGCGAATGATTGCACTGCCAGCTGGTTTGAATTCGGTATCTAACAGAGTAACTTTTTGTCCGGAAGAATATTTCATGGATAAGTTTTTTAAGCAAACCAAATATATTGTATAATGGGGATATCTATGGCCGATTGTTGTCCACAATGACAATTTAACAATGTGTAAAAAAAAATTAAAATCCTGCAACAAATCGATGATTTTTATAAATACATCCTTCAAATACATTCTTAGCTAACCCACCTGGCAAAACTATTTAAAACCCCTTCAATGAAGCATATGATTTTACTGTTGGTTTGTTCAGTTGTCACGGGATGCAAAATCACCCCACGTAATGTGTACAATGAAGCCGATTATATTTTAGCCAGGTCTGATACTTCCGAGGGCATCATGCATCGGCAAATTTATATTTACAAGTATGATACATCGAGAAAAATGCAAATTAATTATTGGGACGATGGTAAGATATTGGGCAAAGGATTTTCCCATCGGCAAAAACTGGACGGACGGGTTAAGGTATATGATTTCAGTGGTGCGTTAATGCAGGTTGACTCGTTCTTTGAGGGTAAAAAAATTTCTTCGGTAAAGAACTATGCTCCCGACAGTTCAATCATGTTGTTCAGGAAAGGAAAATTAGAACCTTTTAAAAGTATCGACTCGTTAAACCCAGATTTTGCAGTAGATAATACTATGCCAAGCTGTCTTAAATTTGTTTATGAGTATGAAACATGAATACAGCGATAATTTAGTAACTCCTTGGGGCGGTATGCAAGAGATGAAAATATTGCTTGACAAGACCGGCATTAGTAAAAAATTACTTGAGTTAGGTTTACCACAAGGCAAGAGCAACAATAGTATTGATTCAATAAGTATCATAGAAAGTTTTTGGGTGAGTATATGGATTGGTTGCTTCAGATTTAGTCATACGGCAGTTGTTCGTTTAGATGAAGTACTTCGTCAGATTTTTGGTTGGAAACGGGTAGCCTCGGGTACTACTTTTGGAAGGTTCTTCAAAAAATTTACCCCGTCCCTTAATCATTCTTTATTTATAGAGATAAACAGTTGGTTCTTTGAGCAGTTACAATTTGATAACTACACATTGGATGTAGATAGCAGTGTAATTACCCGATATGGAGAACAGCAAGGCAGTAAGAAAGGATATAATCCTACCAAACGTGGTCGCAATAGCCATCATCCGTTGTTTGCTTTTGTAAACGATATAAGAATGGTAGCCAATTGCTGGAATCGCAGTGGTAATACAGGTAGCAGTAGCAATTGTATCAATTTTTTAGAAGAAACATTTAATATTCTTGCAAATAAAAAAGTGGGTTTGTTCCGGGCAGACAGTGGTTTTTGTAGTGAAGCAATTATGAAATTTATAGAAGACAAACAGATAGCTTATGTGATGTCCTGTAAACTTTATGCCAGGCTACAAGGCACTATTTATGGAATAAAAAACTGGCAGGCGATAGGTATGGGTCTTTGGATTACAGAAATAGAATATAAACAAGGTAATTGGAGCAAAGCCAGAAGAATAGTTATTATTAAACAACAGGAAGAAGTGCGTAAAAAAACAACAGGTAAAAAACTTACAAGCCTTTTTAAGTTAGAAGACATTGATAGAGATAAAGTGTTTAAAACCCGTTATCATGCTTTTGTTACCAATCAACATTTACCTGCAAATGAAATTTGGGAACAGTATAAACGCAGGGGCGATGCAGAAAACAGAATAAAGGAATTAAAAGAAGATTTTGGGCTGCAAGGATTTTGTATGGATGATTTTTGTGCAACGGAAACAGCTATGCGCTTTGTAATGGTAGCTTATAATTTAATGAGTTTATTCCGTCAGGTAACACTTCAAAAGCAACCCAGTCCTACACTTGCAACTTTAAGATTCAACTGCTTTGCAGTTGGTTCCTGGATAGAAAATAATACATTAAAAATGTCTGTTCCACTAAAAAGAAGGCAATGGTATGATAGTCTTTTCTCCTTTATTGAAAATACAAAACTGCCATTGAGTCTTACAGGATAGCCCTACTGCAAAATCTGGGTTAAAATAGCTTGTCAGGCTTTTGGAAAATGCAATAAAATATAAAGACATTCATGCTGAAATCAGCCAGATTTCATCGGTCAGTACAACCTCAATTTAATTGTTAGATATGGCGTTAGGATATTGCAGATTTTTTCCTGGATTGATATAGCTTGCCTCTTCAACGTCTTCGTCCTTTACAACACCTACTCTTAATGCTTTTAGACCATTCACACCCTGCAGTTCCTCCAGCTCCAGTTCTTCAAGATCGTTGGATAAAATATTTTGCCCCTGCAGGTATTTAATGTAGCCGATATATTCGTTGGCATCCTGCTGGTTTGTGTATACAAGTGCAATTTTATCTGGCTGCGTAAGCCTCTCCAATGATCCTTTAATTAAAACCTTGTCGATCCGTTTTTTTACGATATGATACCTTATGTTATAGGCACCTTCAACATCAAACCTTTTTTCATCTGTTCTGAACTGGATCGCTATGGGTTGTGAATGAATAAAAATGAGTTGCGTTGTTTGTATATATTTATTAAGCCCGGCAGCTATTTTTTCCGAAAGCTTCGCAATGGATGCCATTGAACTTAGTTGCAACAACCGGAGGTTCTTCAAATAAATGTCGCTGAATGGTTTTAAGGGAGCAATGGACTGGCCGATATAAATATCATATTCCACACCATCGGTGCGGAATTTTTCGAAATAGCTTGGATATGCCTGCTGCACTTCATCCTGCATTTTTTCGAGGTATTTATTTACAGCATTGATCACAGTATTCATAGACTTTTCAAGCTCGCGCCGTTTCTCAAAGGCCTGGCCGGTCTTGTCGTCGATGGCGAACAAATATTCGTTGATGATTTCTGCAAAAACCTTATTGCCTTTTTTAAAATCAAGCAGGAAGGGAATGATATTGTTATCCAGGAAATCATCAACCAATACCTGGTCGGTAAAGATTGGACCGGCAATATCTGCCAGCCATTTTTTTGCAAGGAATATCTTTTCATCAATTAGGCCAAAAGCGGATTGCTTCTTTAATTTCTCCAGCATACTTATCAGCAGGGTGAATTGTACCTGCATGTCGTTGTTCAATGCATTGTTCCTTTCAATGGTTGAATTACGTATGTCAATGGCACCATACAAAGGATACACATTTTCAAAATGAATATCTTCTATTTCGCCTGTTCCGGTGTTTTGATTGTCCCTTATAAAATGCCAGGCAGCTTCATTGAATTTCCATTGTACCGAGGGCTGTACCGAAGTGAATTTATCTTTGATCACTTTGTCAATGCCATCATGAAATTCATGAATGCCATTTTTCAGTAGTTGAGAGAGCAGCGGCAAGACCGGGTCGAGTTTTGACAGCAATACTTCATTGAATAACACTTTCTTCTTACTGTAAACTTCCAATACACCAACGAGTTCGTTGCCAAAATAAACAGGGATTAGTGCATAACTTATGATCCCATCTGCAGACAATAATTTTAAATAGCTGTGCTTTTCTTCCTCTGCCGCAGTGATCTCACTAAAGAAAATAATTTTTGGACTATTAAAATATTTATCAATCATGGCGAGGTAATTATTCTCCTCCATACCTTTTTTCTTGGCTGCCTTGATCAGCAGGCTGTTTATATACAGGCCTTCATTAAAAACAAGTTTATTGTTTACATGCAAGGCAGGCAACATTCCAAATTCAATGTCATTGTTTTC
>JBDSBG010000041.1:0-88425 GCA_039921685.1 Ferruginibacter sp. | reverse complement strand
GGGATGTTTGATGTTTGGGGTTTGGGGTTTGGGGTTTGGGGTTTATCAAATTGTAAGCATAGATGGAATTCCCAACTCCAAACAATAAACTCCAAACAACATAACCCCGAACATTCCCCTCCCCGGCTTATATTTGCGTGATAAAAATATTTTATGCAAAGAGACAAATTGATTTTTGATTTAATTGATAAAGAACTTGAAAGGCAACGGAACGGTATTGAACTAATAGCGAGTGAAAATTTTACGAGTTTACAGGTGATGCAGGCGATGGGCACTTCTCTTACAAATAAATATGCAGAAGGTTATCCGGGGAAAAGGTATTATGGAGGTTGTGAGATCGTGGACCAGGTAGAACAACTTGCCATAGATCGCATCAAAGAGATTTTTAATTGTGAATACGCCAATGTGCAGCCCCATAGCGGAGCGCAGGCAAATGCTGCGTTGATGAGTGCCATCCTTCAACCAGGAGATAAGATACTAGGACTTGATCTTAGCATGGGTGGACATCTTACGCATGGTTCTCCCGTGAATTTTTCAGGCAAATTATACAAACCATTTTTTTATGGCGTGAAAAAAGAAACCGGCATTATTGATTATGAAATGCTGGAAGAAAAAGCACGAACTGAAAAACCGGTACTCATCATTTGTGGCGCATCTGCTTATAGCCGTGATATAGATTACACAAGGATTAGAAAAGTAGCCGACGAGATAAATGCATTTGTACTTTGTGATATGGCACACCCGGCCGGGCTTATTGCAAAAGGTCTACTGAATTCTCCTTTTGATCATTGCCATTTTGTTACGAGCACTACGCATAAAACCTTGCGTGGCCCAAGAGGTGGTGTTATCTTAATGAAGAAAGATTTTGAAAATCCTTTTGGGTTAAAAGATCCCAAAGGAAATATTCGCATGATGAGCCATTTGTTGGATATGGCCGTTTTCCCTGGAACTCAAGGTGGCCCGTTGGAGCATGTGATTGCTGCGAAGGCGATTGCATTTGGTGAAATACTAACTGATGAATATACCATTTACATCAAACAGGTGCAAAAGAATGCGCAGGCTATGGCGAAGGCCTTTGTTGCAAAAGATTACCAGATCATCAGTGGCGGAACGGACAATCACTTAATGCTAATCGATCTCCGGAATAAAAATATCACGGGTAAAAAAGCACAGGAGACTTTAGATAAAGCGCATATCACTTTAAATAAAAATGCTGTTCCATTTGATGATAAAAGCCCTTTTGTAACAAGCGGCATACGTATAGGGGTACCTGCCGTTACAACACGTGGGATGAAAGAGACCGATATGCAAACGGTAGTTGATTTTATTGACAGAGTACTTAGCAATATTGATGATGAAAATACAATTGCTGCAGTAAAAACTGAAGTAAAAACGTTTATGGGGCAGTTCCCGCTTTACCCGGAATTAGGGTAATTTATAAGCATTTGTTTTAACCACAGAGGAGAAAGAGGTTTTTCACAGAGTTAGGAGTAGTTGTGTGATTACTCTGTGAAACTCTATATAACTCCTGTATTTCACTCTGTGGTAAAAAAAATAGTAACTTAATAAAACGAATTTTTCTTATGATACAACGTATACAATCAATCTGGTTACTGCTTGCATCAGCATGTGCATTTGTAACTTTGAAAGTACCATTCTACAGTGGTACAAATGCTGCTAATGTTCCTTCATACAGGCTAATGGGAACAGAAAATTTTTTATTGATGCTGCTTACGATCGCCATTGGCATCATCGCATTATTCACAATTTTTTTATACAGCAATCGTACACTCCAGATGAGATTGTGCCTACTGGGCATCTTACTCGAGGGATTACTTATCTTTTTATATTACAAGGAAACCACCACTTTTATAGCAGGCACGGGAACTTTTTCATTGACTGCTGTATTACAGGTATTGATATTGATCTTCTTCATACTGGCGATACGGGGAATAAACAGGGATAATAAGATTATTAAAGAAAGTAATAGATTAAGATAAGGAGTTGTACTGGATGCTGGATGCTGGATACTGGATACTGGATACGGGATACGGGATACGGGATTGGGGATAACATAAATCACGTATCAGTATGATGATTACAAAAACTTCGCTGTATAGCTCCCCTTCACTTTTTTCAGATCCATCGGCTTGCCCGCAAATACAAGCTTCCCTCCTTCATCACCTGCCTCAGGGCCAAGTTCAATAATCCAGTCACAACTTTTTAATACATCAGTATTGTGTTCAATTACTATGATTGAATGCCCCTGTTCTACCAATGCATTAAAGGAAGCAAGTAATTTTTTTATGTCGTGAAAATGTAATCCTGTGGTAGGCTCATCAAAAATAAAAAGTATGTGGCCCTGCGCCTTTCCCTTACCAAGAAAAGACGCAAGCTTCACACGTTGCGCTTCGCCACCACTTAATGTATTGGATGACTGTCCCAGTTTCACATACCCCAAACCAACATCACTCAATGGTTGTATTTTTTTTGCAACATCCTTTCCATCCGCCCCCTCCCGGCCTCCCCCTGCAGGGGAGGAGCCAAAAAACTCAATTGCTTCATCAACGCTCATTTCCAGGAGTTCATAGATATTTTTGTCATTGTATTTTACATCAAGCACTTCTTCTTTAAAGCGTTTTCCGTTACATACATCACAGATCAAATGAACATCCGCCAAAAACTGCATCTCAACAATTTGTTCACCTTCACCTTTACAGGCATCACATCTTCCTCCATCAACATTAAAAGAAAAATGCTTGGGTAAAAAGCCTCTCATCTTGCTCAATGGTTGTTTAGCATAAAGATCCCGTATCTCATCGTATGCTTTAATGTAAGTAACAGGATTGCTGCGGCTTGATTTACCAATAGGATTTTGATCAACCAGTTCAATTTGTTTCAGATGATCAATATCTCCGCTGATACCATGAAACAATCCAGGCTTATCAATAAATTCTCCTTTTATTTTTTGTAATGCAGGATAAAGGATTTGTTTTACCAGGGTTGTTTTGCCACTTCCGCTAACACCACTTACTGCACACAATATATTCAAAGGAAATTGTACGGTAATATTTTTTAAATTATTTTGAACAGCTCCTTCAATGGTAATAAACCTTGTCCATTTACGAATATGTTTGGGCGCTTCAATACTCAATTTGCCTGAGAGGTATTTTCCCGTAAGGCTGTCTTTATCAGCAATGATCTCAGCATAGTTTCCCGCTGCCACTACTTCACCACCCAGATGGCTTGCCAGCGGCCCCATATCGATAATATGATCAGCTTCTTTCATCATCATCTCGTCATGTTCTACCACAACCACGGTATTACCCAGGTCACGCAACTCTTTTAAAACAACGATCAATCTTTCTGTATCCCTGTTATGAAGGCCGATAGAAGGTTCATCAAGTATATATAACGAGTTGGTAAGATTGCTCCCTAAGCTGCGGGTGAGTTGAATACGCTGGCTCTCACCACCACTCAACGAGTTTGCCAGGCGATTTAATGTAAGGTATCCAAGCCCAACATCAATCAACGTTTTCAAACGATGATGGATTTCAATCAGTATTCTTTTTGCAACCTGGCTATCGTATTGGCCGAGCTTTAATTCATCAAACCATTGTTGCAGGTCTTTCACTGGCAATTCGCATAACTCACCAATATGCTTACCAGCAACTTTTACATATAATGCTTCTTTGCGCAGGCGATAACCCTTGCAATCTGTACACAATGTACGGCCACGATACCTGCTCAACAACACACGGTATTGTACTTTATATAAATTTTGTTCAACTTCTTTAAAAAAATCGTTGATGCCTTCTACGTGTTGATTGCCTTTCCACAACTGATCCAGTTGCGTAGAACTAAGATCCATCACCGGTTTATGAACAGGGAAATCAAATCTTTTTGCGGCTTTTACAAAAGCCTCTCTCCATAAGCCAAGCTTTTCCCCTTTCCATGGCGCTACAGCACCTTCGTACACGCTTAGCCGTTTATCGGGAATAATTAAGTCGGGATCAATACCAAGTATTTGTGAAAAGCCTTCGCATGTTGGACAGGCACCAAACGGATTATTAAAAGAAAAAAGATTGGGCACAGGCTCTTCAAACTGGATTCCATCAAGTTCAAATTTATTGCTGAAGTTCAATATTTTTTTTCCGTTGATCTCAAGTTCCATCATTCCCTCACCTTCATAAAAAGCGGTGTTCACTGAATCAGAAATGCGGTGCAGATCATCTTCATCAAAATCTTTTTTTAGCAACCGGTCTATTAAGATATAGGTTGCTGAAACCTTATTATCATCCAATGCTGAAATGAAGGATGCAAGGTCTTTCATTTCAAGCAGGTCCTCTATCCTTAAGATCTCGTTGTCTTTGTAAATCCGTGAAAATCCTTTTTGTAATAATATATTCAGCTCCTCTTTAATATCGCGGTTCCTTCCTTTTTTAAAAGGGACCAGTATTAATATTTTGTCTCCTTCTTTCAGCGCATTGATCGCTTTAATAACATCAGCGACATCATCTTTCTTTACTTCTCTTCCGCTTATTGGTGAAATGGTTTTACCGGCTCTTGCGAAAAGCAACCGCAGGTAGTCATAGATTTCAGTCATGCTGCCAACTGTGCTTCTTGGCGTTCGCGTAATAACCTTTTGTTCAATAGCAATAGCAGGGCAAAGGCCTTTGATATAATCGACATCGGGTTTATTCATGCGCTGCATGAACTGGCGGGCGTATGCACTAAGGCTCTCCGCATAACGACGTTGGCCTTCTGCAAACAAAGTGTCAATTGTGAGAGATGATTTACCTGACCCGGAAACTCCTGTTACAACAACGAGCTTATTTCGTGGTATCTCTACCGTTATGTTTTTAAGATTATGTACGCGTGCGCCTTTTATTAAAATATCGTTGCTTGATTTTATAATATTAGGAGCCACGGGATATTGTGCAACTTCTTTTTTTTTCCTTACAATTTTTGTTTCCATATTACGATGCAAAATTACCGGATTATGTAGTAATTACTGTCAACTGTGAAAATATTGGTAAAGTCACTACGTAGTTATACGAATGAATTCGAGAACAAGTACTTTAGTTTTGCAATTCCTGAAAAAAAACTTCAAAAAGATTTGGCGGATTATTTTTTATCTATACTTTCACAGTCCAATATCCAGTAAACGAAAAACCGCAGATGCCTATCACGACAGACTTCTACGAACTTTTCTCCCTTATTGGACCCTGTAACAAAATAGTCCTAAACCACTTAAAACTGTAGAAGTTTATGAAATGCCTTAAAAACCTAACAGACCAGCAATTAGTTCGTTCATACATGGACGGCGATGCAAATGCCCTTGCAACTTTAGTAGTACGTTACAAGGACAAAATTTACACTTCCATTTACTTATTAGTAAAAGATAAATATCTTGCTGAAGATATTTTCC
This sequence comes from Ferruginibacter sp., assembly GCA_039921685.1. GTDB lineage: Bacteria > Bacteroidota > Bacteroidia > Chitinophagales > Chitinophagaceae > Ferruginibacter. The sequence continues at coordinate 82,994 of JBDSBG010000041.1, read as the reverse complement.
AGGATGTGTTTATCCGTATAATTGATACGCTTAAAGGCGGACGTTATACCGACGAAGGAAAATTTTTACCATGGGCAATGCGTATCGCTCATAACTTATGTGTTGATCATTTCAGGAAAGTAAAACGCAGCCCAAGTATCAAAACGAGTGACGACCGTGATATCTTTGAAGTACTCAACTTCTTCGAAGCGGGTGCCGACCAGCGTATGATGGCTGATCAAAGCCATGACCGTGTAAGAAAAATGATTGATATGTTACCGGAAGATCAAAGAGAAGTAATTATTCTCCGCCACTATGCTGATCTTAGCTTTAAAGAAATTGCAGGCTTAACAAAATGCAGCATCAATACAGCACTTGGCAGAATGCGTTATGGTTTGATAAACCTTCGCAAGATGATGACTGAAAAACAAATCGCTTTATAATAAGAGACAATGTAACCCCCATATTTACAATCCTTCCTGGTAACAGGGAGGATTTTTTTATTTGGAGCTTTGTTTAATTCGAAGACTTCAATGAAAAGAAATATTCAGTATTCGACGTACAATGTTCAATGCTCAACTGGGGCGTTTCGTTCGTGATTCGATATTCCGTGTTCTTTGTTCGATATTCTAAAACGTCAGGAGAAGCCGGCTTTTATTGAGATATATCTATTAAATATTTATTTCTTATAAAACGCATCCAATCCACATTGCAGCCAGGCAAGATATACCTTGGGATCTTTCGTATATTCCACAGGGTGAGATAATAAAACTTCGTCAGTATTTAAGATAGCATACATTGGCTGTGCATTCTTCGCAAAATTCTCGGTTTGAAAGGTTGCCCATTTATCACCAACCGTAATAATATCTTTATCAATACCATTTTTTGTTTTGTAGGTAAATTGCTTTGCAGCGGGCAAATCTTTTTTATCATCAACATACAAAGAGATGACTATAAATCTTTCTTTCATTAATTTATATACATCCGGCTGGCTCCAAACATTTTCTTCCATGCGGCGGCAGTTCACGCAGGCGTAGCCGGTAAAATCAAGCAGCACTGGTTTATTTTCTTTGCGGGCCATTTGCAGCCCTTCTTCATAATCATGTGAACAGTTTAATCCCAACACACAATCAGTATTCTTAAAATGAACGGTATCAGCTGTTTCTTTTGTATAAATACTGTAGTTTAACGGTGGCGGAAAGCCGCTTATCAGTGAAAGGTTGGCCCATTTGGTATTTGTAACTCCGGGAATGAGATATAAGCTAAAGGCCAACACAATAATTCCAGTCATGATTCTACCGGCTGATAATTTTTTGATTGGGGAATCATGCGGGAATTTTATTTTTCCAAAAAGATACAACGTCAATCCGAGGCCAATGATGATCCAAATGCCAATGAAAACTTCCCGTTTAAGTATGTTCCAGTGCATCACTAAGTCTGCGTTTGAGAAAAACTTAAATGCAAGTGCAAGCTCAATGAACCCGAGTACAACTTTTACTGTATTTAACCATCCTCCTGATTTTGGCAATGAGTTAAGCCAGTTTGGGAATAATGCAAACAATGCAAAAGGAAGCGCCAGTGCCAACCCAAACCCACCCATTCCAAATGTTAATCGCATGGCGCCACCGGGCCCGGATAAGGAGCCAGCAAGAAGAGACCCTAGTATTGGGCCCGTGCAGGAAAAAGAAACCAAGGCAAGTGTGAGCGCCATAAAAAAGATACCGGCAACATTTCCTACACCGGCCTTACTGTCGGCCCTACTCGAAAGGCCCGCCGGCAAGGTAATCTCGAAATATCCAAAAAATGATACCGCAAAAAACACAAAGATTGCAAAGAAGAAAACATTCAAATAAACATTCGTTGAAATGTTGTTCAATATCTCGGGGCTTATCTTCTCCAGGAAATGAAATGGAAGGCTTATTAAAATGTAAATAAAAAAAATAAAAAAACCATAAAGAAATGCGTTCCTGATGCCGGCTTTTTTAGAAGTTGATTTTTTTGTAAAAAAAGAAACTGTCAATGGAATCATTGGAAAAAGACAGGGCAGGATCAGGGCCACAAACCCTCCCAGAAAGCCGAGCCAAAAAACATTAGCAAGGCCTTTGGATTCTGTAGTATCTGCGTTTCCGCAAGTTGTGACTGGTTGTTTAATATCAATTGAGGGGCTCAATATCCTGTTGGAAGTTGAAGCAACCACTACTGTATCCAGTGTGATACTTTGCTTCTGTTCTTCCTGTAAAAATTCTTCCTTGTTCGCAACCTCATAGTTGATGTTAAAGCGAAGCACCGGAACCGCCGCATTTGTAAACCTGATTAGTTGAATGATCTCAATATTTCCGGCTGCAACATTTTTTTTATGATTGTCAAAGATTGGGTCCAGAATGGCCGTATACTTTGCGTTGAACTTTAATGGGCCTGCAGAAATGGAAGGATCATTATAGGAGATTACAATTCCCGCTAAACCATCAACATCATCTTTATTGGTGTATAGGTACCAATTATCTTTAATAACTCCATTAATTTTTACTTCATATTCTTGTTCGCTGATCTTTTTTGCCACAGTCTCCCATTGAATATTCAAACTGTCCTGGGCATTGCTCTGTGTTACAAACAGGATAAAAGAAAAAATAATGATGAGCAGTGATTTAAAAACACGCATGCTGGCTATATGAAAATTATCGTAAAATATTTTGTTGGTTTCCCTGCAGACAATATTTGTTTATTGTTAAAGAACTTGATCTTTCATTATTGTGCCAGCAACCAGGCAGCGAATAAAAAATCCCGATACAATCGGGATCTGAACAAAAATAAAATTTATTTACCTTCCAGTTTTATGGAAAAGGGAATTTCTTTTGGCGGCAGGCATTTTTTATCATCACATGTCATATAGGTTACTGTTCCTTTTATTACCGTAGATGCGGAGGATTTTAATTTTACCTTTTGGATGAAATCAACTTTATGGCCATAATATTTAAGGGTCGATTTAAAGTTGGGGTCATATGACTTTTCAAGTTTTCCGTCTTCACGCACTTTACCATCCAATTTTACGAGCGGGTTTGCAGTAAATGCAAAAGCCGTAGGTTCAGGGCCTTCCCCTGCGTCCTGTGCATACATATGCCATTTACCATCAATAAGGGCGGTCATATGTAGTTCAAATGTTTTATCAGCTATTTTTTTTGCAGAGTAGGTCCATTGGACGGGGTTCTCAATTTGAGCGAATGTACTGCCAACCACTGCAAACACAAGAAAAGGAAGAAGTAACGTTTTTTTCATATTTCGTTTAAAACTTTGCCGTCAAAAATAGAATTCTTATGGGCATTATCTCAGTAAAAGCTGTTAATTTTTTCTTTGAGCCTTCTAATTACTGATCTCAGTTTGTCAATTGGCACTAATGAATCGACTGTATTTCACATTTCTAAATTTCGAAATTGGCTCATTTCCAAATTATCCAATTCCGAATAGTGACTTGAATACAGACCTTCCATCACTATTATTTAATACTGAACTGCAGGCCCGTTCCGGATGTGGCATCATCCCAAAAACATTCCTCTCCTTATTACAAATTCCTGCTATATCATCAATTGCACCGTTCGGATTGCTGTCATTGCTAATATTTCCTTCTTCATTGCAATAACGATAAATCACCTGGCCATTTTTTTGCAATGCGTCCATCTCCGGAGCACCTGCAAAATATCTACCTTCTCCATGGGCGACGGGAATTTTTAAAACTTTGTTTGCCGTATTTACTGCATCCTTTACAAAAATATTCTTACAAACAAATTGCTGATGAGCATTACGTAGCAGAACGCCCGGCAGCAAACCGCTTTCACACAATATCTGGAAGCCATTACAAACACCCAATACCTTCCCACCCTTTTCAGCAAAGGTAGTAACGCTTTGCATCATTGGGCTGAACCTTGCTATGGCACCACATCGCAGGTAATCGCCGTAACTAAATCCACCTGGTAAAACAATACAATCCTCCGTGTTAAAACGCCTGATGTCTTTATCCTTATGCCACAACGTTATTACTTCCTGCTGAAGATCATTTTGCAATGCATCTACCATATCCCTATCGCAGTTAGAACCGGGAAACATTACTACGCCGAATTTCATTAGTGTGTGGTTTTTGATTTTTGCCTCTGTGTATTGTGAATAGTCAATAGTGAATGGTGAAATGTTTGAACTTTATTCTTTTCATGAAAACTTCTTTCTTTCACCATTCACTATTGACCATTCACTATGGCGAAATTACAACCACAGGATTACTTTACCGCAGAAAATATCCCGTAATAACTGTTAACAAAACTAAGCTCCAATGAAAAAAAATGGAAAACCATTTTCTTTCCGGGTATAAAAATGCCGCCGCAGCAAACGCTGCAATAGGAACCGCCGTCAATATCCAATAATCAAAATTGTGCGTGGCATTTAAAAAAGGGATAAAAATCGCCACCAATAAATAAAGGTAGATCAGGCTCCAGCTTTTGCGGGACTGCACCAACAGCCGCAACATATTGTTCTGAATGAAGACCATCCCTGTAAGAATTAGGAGAGACAGAACAATGATCGCCGTATAAGCCCAGGCCGTTTCATTAAACCTCGGGATATTAACCGAAAAACCCGGCAAACGGTATTTCTCCCATCGGTCGGTCAAAAAAAACCAGGCGCCACCGAGGTAATAAGGCGTTAGTATCCCAATGAAGGTAATGATCCACTCCGGTAATTTGAAGGGTCGTGTAATCACGATCCCAACAATGATCAATAAAGAAAACGCAATTGACGGAAAATAAAATAAGGTAGCCAGCCCCGTTACCATGCCAATATTGAAAAGCGTTGTTTTTGCATTCGGGGTATTATAAATAGTGCAAAGTTTCGACAAGACCCAAATCAACAAGGTATTAATTATAAGTGGAGCCGATAATACATACCATTCCTTAAAAAGAGAAGTTACAAGCAGGTAACTCATTGCGGGAAGGTAATTTGGTTTGGGCAACAATCGTTGATCGTTGATCAGCTTGTTGATGCTTAAAGCCTGTATGTAAAGAAAAAGGAAAGCGATAAGACTGTACATTGCGGGAACTGTACCAATTGCCGGCGCAAGCCATTTTAAAACAGCCCTGTATAAAATCCCGTCTAACTGCTGGGCTTCCGGAACTTTAGCATGTATGAACATGGGCAGCTTTAATACAAGTCCATACACGAAGAGCAGAAAGTTGTTGTATGGTCTGTTGGCTTTAAATGTGCCTATCACAGGAATAAATTAAGTGCTTAAAAAGAATTCATGCAAAAATGAGGATTTAAAATTACTTTAAGAAAAGAGATCCGGTTCATTTACCGGTTAAAACCGATGCGAACATTTTTGATTTGCCAATAGTTGTGCTGATAACTCAAGCGGACATTTCCAGATTCATTTGTTAGCAGCCATGGTTTTCAAAAATCAATCTTTGCAAATGCAATATATCCCAAATACACGCAAGGAATAATCATTTGTTTCGAACCGGTTTGCCGGGCAAGGCGTGGCATAAAGCCGTAACCCACTTCATTACTTTTTACCGTAGGATATCTTTTTACTTCCCCATTCGGAACAATACTTTGATCACTCAAAATCTGTTTCTGCCTGTCACGGTCAATAAATAAAAAGTGAATTTCACCACCTGAATTGAGGTTACAGAAAGAAAGGAAATTATCATTGTCAATATCATATTGCTTTTTGTGGATCACACTGTTCCATTCTAAATTTAATGAGCTGTCTATGCTTAAAACTACCACATCATTATAATAATACCGGTTCGTTTGTTCAGTGCGTGAACCATAGGGCCGATATCCATAGTAATAGGGATTTGACAGGTAATAATCCGCTGATGAAACGTAAGGCAACTGGTTGTAGTAGTAACTCCTGTTCCATGCATTGTTAAAAAGGCTTTCGGTGTAAAAATCTTCAGCAGTAAGCACAAACCCGCCATCCTTTTTTACGATTGCATTCCTTATCACAAGATTATCAAACACAAATCTTGCCTGGTCATCGCTATTGATTGCATAGCGAAGCGAATCTGAAAAAACATTGAATGCCGCACGGATAGGCTTCTCTCCATTCATATCGATGAAGGAAGTAAATAATCCTTCAATACTTCCGCGGCGCTGTCCGTAATAGAAAGAATTGATGATGTAATTCTTATTTAGATTATCCACTTTAATTTCAATCTCTTCGATGAGTTTCCTGCCAAGTGATATTTTATAATTCCTGTAAGTTTCCATCCCGGGCTTATGCAATGTAATTTCCAGCTCACTGGCCGTATCCTTCCTTGACGATCGTTTTGTTTCTTTAGCAAAAAGGAAATTCCCTGAATTGTCTAAAGCAAGGTCACTGTACACTTCTTTATCATCATTGAACTTCATAGTAGTTCTTGTACTATCAAGCATTTGAAGATTGGCATCATAGAGTTTTGTTGCAAGCATCAGTGTTTCGTTCTTCAATTGCCGCTTATAAACAAGTATTTTCTGTTTGTCTTCACTGAAGATGGTGGAGTATATCTTATTGTCTGAAAGTATACTGATCCTGGTAGTGTCTAATTGTATGGGCTCTTCCAGTTGCTTTCCTGTGAGGTCCATTTTCATTGCCTTACAAAAAACAATATTATTTTTCTGGTACTGGTATATCATGAAATAATAATTCCTGTACGGAATAAAATCAATATTAAAGGTGCGGTCTGGAACAAAATCAAGAGGGATGTTTCCTATAAGTTGCATGTCGTTATCATATTTAGCAAGAACATGCTTTTGCCTTATGTTTTTATAAACAATAAAATTGCTATCAAACTTGCCAAGTATTTCAAAGTAAATATCGCGGGTATCAAGCTTACTGTAATTTGAAAAAGTAATTTTTTGCGCATGGATATTCAATTGCAAAATGAATATAAAAATTAAAATGATACCTGGAAGTTTCATGTACAATGCTTTTGAAATGAAATTACAACTAAAACCCGAATACACGGGATGCGGGATACGAGATGCGGGATACGGGATACGAGATGCGGGATGCGGGATACGAGATGCGGGATGCGGGATATTAATGATCCCGGATCCTGGATCTCGGATCCTATGTATCCATTATCTTTGAATCATGCAAACTGTTTTAATAACCGGGGGGACAGGATTAATTGGTACTGAACTTGCAAAACAACTTTCTGCAAAAGGGTATCAGGTCATCATTTTAACAAGGTCACCCCGTAAAAAAGAGAACAATAGTTCCATCCGTTATGCTGCATGGGATATAAAAAAACAAGAGGTTGATATTCCCGCATTTCAGTCAGCGGATTTCATTATTCATCTTGCCGGTGCGGGCGTGGTTGATAAAAGATGGACGGAATCATATAAAAAAGAGATCGTTGAAAGCAGAACGCTCAGCAGCAAATTAATAATTGATACTTTAAGAAATCATTCAAACAAAGTAAAGGCGATCATCAGCGCCTCTGCCACGGGCTGGTATGGGCCGGATTCACCCAATAGTAAGGCTTTTGTTGAAACCGATAACGCTTATACGGATTTTTTAGGCCAGACCTGCTTGTTCTGGGAGCAAAGTATCGAACCTGCTCAATCTCTGAGTGTACGTGTATGTAAATTAAGAACAGGCATCGTATTGGCTAATGAGGGCGGAGCATTGGCAGAATTTAAGAAACCTTTGAAATTTGGAATAGCGGCTATCCTTTCCAGTGGCAAACAAATGGTAAGTTGGATCCATCGTGATGATCTTTGCAGGATGTATATCCATGCAATGGAAAATGAAAAGATGTGCGGAAGTTATAATGCAGTGGCGCCAGTACCTGTTACCAATAAAGACCTGACACTCACGCTCGCTAAAGCCATGCGTGGAAATTTTTTTATTCCTATGCACGTCCCTTCTTTTGTTCTAAAACTGATGTTGGGAGAGAGCAGTATTGAAGTTTTAAAAAGCACAACAGTAAGTTGTGAAAAGATCAAAGCAACGGGGTTCCATTTTTTATATCCCTCAGTCGCAGCTGCAATAAAAGCGTTCGTGTAATTGACGACATGAAGCTGTTATCCATTAATACAGATCATAGCTCTTCTAGGTTTTTAAATCGCTTTTGCGGAAATAATTTATGATAACATAGCCAAATACGAGTGCATAGGCAGCAATCGTTGATATAAGGGCAATATCACTAACCGTCCGCTTTTCCATCATAGTTGGCTTAAACGGATTCGGCACGAGTGAATCTGCACATTCCAGGGGGAGAAAATATCCAAACTGGCTATTCTTCAACGTTAGGATCAGCCATAACACATTATCAACGATGCAGACAAGCGCAAAATAAATAATGATTGACAAACCCGTTCTTTTTACCAGGATACCGATTAAGAAAGCTGACATTAAATAGATGGTTGCCATCATGGCAAAATAGCCGACATAATATACCTGTTCAAAGATATCATAACTTCCCTCCGTGTAAACAAGCCCGATTAGTAACCCCGATATAAAAACAACAGCCGTTGAAGTAAGCACAAAAAAGATAAGTAATGAAAGTTTTGCTTTCAAAAAATCCATCCTGCTCCATCCATCAATAATATTTTGCCTGTGTGTCCTGTATTGAACTTCATTGGTAATTAGTAAAATGTATAGCATACCGATCATTACAAAAAACAAACCTCCCAGCCAGGCAGAAAATTGCCAGACTTTTGGAAATACAAAAGGTGAACCCAGGAATGCCTTGATCATTACCTCCTGCTGGCCGCCACCATGGCTTTCCATATACTTACTTGCGATAAAATAAAATGCCAAAGGGTCCATCACCAAAAAAATAATGAACAGGGCCCAGAAGGTTTTATATTCTCTGATCTTTAACCATTCTATTTTAAAAAGTTTCAACATATCGCTGCTATTAAAATTTAAAAAACTACCTGTCACTTTGACTCCCTGTTATTTCAAGGAACCTTGTTTCAAGTGATTTTGTTTTTAGATTCAACCTGCTTAAAATAATACCTTTTTCGAAACAATATTTGTTCAGTTGCTCTGCGCTCATATTTTCTTCGCAGGTGATCAACAACCTGTTTTCTGAAAGGTTTACATTCAAAACGCCTTTCATTTGCCGCAAAACGTTTTCCAGCACAGCAAGATCATGCGATGCAACTTCAATGATTTTTGCTTTGATAGAAGAACCTGAGAGCACTTCGCCTACCGAACCAACCATTTTAAGATCTCCCTTCTGTATGATCGCAACATGCGTACAAACTTTCTCAACTTCATCAAGTATATGGCTTGCCATGATGATCGTTTTGCCATTGCGGTTCAATTCCTGGATAAGATCTCTTATTTCGGCAATACCTGCAGGGTCAAGGCCGTTCGTTGGCTCGTCAAATACCAATATATCAGGATCACCCAATAAACTGGATGCAATCGCTAAGCGCTGTTTCATTCCCAGAGAATACGTATTAAATTTCGATTTTCTTCGCTGGTAAAGATTGACAGCTTGCAAGACTTTGGGAATATCTTCCAGGCCCTGCCCTTTTATTTCAGCAGCGATCTTCAGGTTTGATTCTGCGCTTAGGTAAGGGTAAAAGTTGGGCGTTTCGAGCAAGGTGCCGATTTTTCTTCTTTGCTCGTTGCTGCCTTTTTGACCATTCCAGGTATAGCTACCTTGCGTTGCTCTTAATACATCCATGATGATACCAAGCAACGTCGTTTTACCGCTTCCGTTAGGCCCCAGTATTCCAAACACTGTGCCTGCCGGGACAGAAAAACTGACATTGTTCAGGGCCCTGATATGGCCGTATGTCTTCGAAATGTTGTCTACAGTTAGTATTGCCACGACAGGAGTTTAGAGTTATGAATTATGAGTTATGAGTTTGTATTTAAAATTAAGGATATTTTACCTCGCTTGCAATTTATGTGTTTATGAAGGGTTTGAAATATGAAATGAAAATGGCCGAATATTTAAAAAATATTTAATCATAATAAAAAACTTTCAACTCATAATTCTTAACTCATAATTCATTTAAGGTTCTGCATAAAATAATCTGTTACTTTTTGATACAAATGTGCCCGGTCTTTTCCAAGAACATTGTGTTCATGCCCGGGATAGATCATGTAATCCACCTGGACACCTTTATCAATAGCCGCTCTTACAAACATAACAGAATGTTGTTGCAAGACAACAGGATCCTGCAAGCCATGTATCAATAAAAGTTTCCCTTTTAATTTTCCAACTTGTTTGATAAGGTTTGTTGATGCAAATCCATCCGGGTTCTCCTCAGGTGTATCCATGTATCGTTCTGTGTACATGATCTCGTAATACCGCCAGTCCATCACGGGGCCACCTGCAACCGCCGCTTTAAAAACGCCTGGATGATTGAGCATAAAATCTGTTGTCATAAATCCACCATAACTCCAGCCAAACAATCCCATATTATTTTTATCGGTATAAGAAAGATTGTTCAAATAATTTACAGCAGCCATCAGGTCTTCCATTTGCGCATCACCTGCCCTGCGGAACATAGCCTGCTCGAAAGCAAGGCCACGATTGGAACTTCCCCTCGGATCCAATGTAAATACTACATAGCCTCTTTCAGCCATATATTGAAACCAGTAATCGCCGGCACCGCCATTCCATCCGTTTAATACAAGTTGTGAATGTGGGCCTCCGTACCAATAAACGATCACCGGGTATTTTTTTGTTTCATCAAAATTCACTGGCTTGAATGACCTGCAATACAAATCGGTTCCTTCGTTATTTTTAATCGTAAAAATATCCATCTTACCAAGGCTATAATCGGCAAGTGGATTTTTGGATTGCAATAAAATCTTTGCCTTGCCTGATTTCACATCAACAACCTGCACAGTCCTTGCATTTTGTGGGCTGCTGAAATTGTCGATCGCATACTTACCACTTGTACTTACCAATGCACTGTGCACCTGCTTTCCTTCAGTAATCTCTTTTGTTTTGGCTGTTTTTAAATTTACCACGTACAAATTTTTGGAGATAGGAGATTCTTCCGTGGAAGTATAAAATAAATTCTCTCCGGATTCATCAAAACCTTTTACTTCAAGTACTTCCCACTGGCCGGCCGTAAGCTGCCTTAAAAGGCTTCCATCAGCATTATACAAATACAAATGGTTCCAGCCATCTTTTTTGCTTTGCCAGATAAATTGACCTGGGCTGTTTTTTACAAACAACATTGGAACTAACGGCTCCACGTACTTGTTGTCTGTTTCTTCAAACAGTGTTTTAATAAACGCACCTGTAACTGCATCATACTGATTAAGCCACATATCATTTTGCCCACGATTTAATACGGCTATGTACAAGTATTTATCATCAGGGCTCCATGCAATATTGGTCAGGTATTGTTCTGCCGGGCCCTGTGTTTTTACCCATATGGTGGATTTACTAACAGCATTGTAAATACCAACTGTTACGTGGTGGCTTTTATCACCGGCCATTGGATAACGTATATTGTTAACTTTTGCAGGACGCTCGGACCAGTCTATGATGGGATAATCGGGAACCATACTTTGATCCATGCGATAAAAAGCAAGCAGTTTACCATTGTTGCTCCAAAAAGTTCCTTTTGTGATTCCAAATTCACTTTGATGTACCGCCGATGCGTAAACGATATCATTGCTGCCATCTTGTGTTATTTTTTTGGCATCTCCATTTTTTGAAACAAATAGATTAAAGCTGTCCAGGTAGGCAATATAACCGTCACCGCTTTCTTCCACATTTTCTTTTGAAGCTGTGTTTTTATCAATGATGGTTCTGTGTTCATTGTTCAATGCATTGAAAGAATATTTTCGACCCTTTATATTTACGACCCAGTTATCAGCGTTGAATTGAACAGGAGGAAATACAACAACGGTATCCAGGGAAGCGGCACGCAATTTTTCATTGAACTGCCCGATCGTTAAAAAGACATCATCCTGTTTGCTTTTGAAACTTCCTTTCATAAAAGCATCCATTCCGCCTGCTTTGGAAATATAAACATAATCATCTGTTCCTTTGATAAATTGAAGTTGTTTAAGGTTTTCAGGTGCAAGGGTGGTTTTGGAGTTAACCATTGCATCTTCTATTGACAGGATTTTTTGTTGGGCAAATGAAAGCTGAAGGACGAGCAGACTCAATAGAAAAATAAAATTTCTTTTCATGTGTGTTTTTTTGAAAGGGCTAAAAATAGGAAATTAATGCCGATACGGGATGTGGGATAAGTGTTATGAAAATAATTGGCAATCCAACCCATGAATCCAGCATCCAGCATCCAGTATCCACCATCCACCATCCAGCATCCAGTATCCACCATCCACCATCCAACATCCAGTGTCCAGCATCCAGTATCAAACCTCCCTTATCAAAACCTCCGTCCCGGAAACAACAAGCTGGTGCATCACGCCACATTTTACAGCAACATTATTTTTCTGGTGCCCCACTGGAAAGTTAAAGCAAACAGGGTAATGATATTCGCTCACTTTTTCCAGCACAATTTGTTCAAGGGTTCTTCCAAACTCCTCTCCTTCATCATCTTTTTTGATTTTGAATCCACCAATTACCAGGCCTTGCAGTTCATCAAGTTTACCGCTCCGTTTTAAATTCCAGAACATGCGGTCAATGCTATACGGGTATTCGCCTGTGTCTTCTAAAAATAGGATTTTATTTTTTGTGATAAGGTTGCTGTTAGTTCCCGCCAGGCTCTCAATGGTTTTTAAATTACCCCCAACCAGTTGTCCGCTGCCTTTACCCTGCTTGTTCCAGGCATTTGGTAAAATAGTATAATTTATTTTTTCGCCAACAAGGCATCGCCTGATTGACTCAATACTATCTCTTTGCACTTGTTCTGCGAGGTTCCAGTCATCAGGAAAGCTATTGCACATTTTTGAATGGATACCGGCAATATTATAATGACTGCTCATGTGGCTATGGATCACCGTTATATCACTAAAGCCGATGATCCATTTAGGGTTTGATGTAAACTTCGTGAAATCAATTTTATCAATGATCCTTACAGCACCATAGCCACCTCTTGCACACATGACAGCTTTAATATCTTTGTCGTCGAGCATTTGTTGCAGGTCCTGCAGCCGCTCTTCATCGGTTCCCCCAAAGCTGAAATCTCTTTTACCAACAGTGCTGCCGATCTTAATTTCAAATCCCCATTCCTGAATTTTATTGATGGCGGGTTGTATTTCTGCTGCAGTAATAAAACCGGCGGGACAAGTTATACCAATGATATCGCCTGTTTTTAAATACTCTGGAATTGACGAAGGCAATGCAGATTCCATTTTCACTGCTGCAACTTTGTCTTTTCCAAAGGAAGAAACACCTGCAAAAAGTGGAACGATCGTATTTAAAAAATATTTACGGTTCATCTAATAAAGTTATTTGAATTCAATGAAGAGCGTTGATTCATTTAATAATTATTAATTTTTAAACTTTGTCAAATTACTTACTTGAATTAAGATGTAAATCATCTACTTTAGTATTAAATCTTTTCTTAATCAATACTTCACAATTTTATGGACAGTTCTCTTTATTTAGCCGATCTGCACAAAGTTGGCTTAAGCGATATTGAACAGGTTGGAGGAAAAAATGCTTCCCTTGGCGAAATGCTTCAAAACCTTACGCAGCTTGGTATCCAGATACCTGGTGGATTCGTTGTAACAGTAGCAGCATACCGTGAGTTCATCAGGTATAATAACCTGGATGAAGAAATTCATCGCATTATCAATAACATAAAGCTTGATGACATAGAATCCCTGCGCCGTGGAGGCTTGCAGGCAAGGCAACTTTTGAAGAATGCAAAATTTCCGAGGGAGCTGAGTGAGGCCATCATTGAAAAATATTATGAGCTGAGTAAATTATATGACCAGGACATGACGGATGTAGCTGTACGGTCATCGGCAACAGCAGAAGATTTGCCCGATGCATCTTTTGCAGGGCAACAGGAAACTTATTTGAATGTTCGTGGGCCTGCACCGTTAATGAACGCGGTGCGTAACTGCTTTGCTTCCATTTTTACTGACCGTGCAATCAGTTACCGCCAGAGTTTTGGTTACGATCATTTCAGCATTGGCCTTTCCGTTTGCGTACAAAAAATGGTGCGAAGTGATCTCGGTGCATCCGGTGTTGCATTTTCGCTTGATACAGAAAGTGGTTTTAAAGATGTAGTGGTTATCAATGCATCATTTGGTTTGGGAGAAATGATTGTACAAGGTTCAGTATCCCCGGATGAATACATTGTATTTAAACCTGCAATGAAAAAGGGCTTCAGCAGCATTATTGAAAAGAAGTTAGGATTGAAGGATAAGATGATGGTATATGGCGATAATCCCGATGAAAGGGTTCAGATCATCCATGTAGAAAAACCTTTGCAACAACGATACTGTCTTACGGATGAGCGCATCATCCAGTTATCACAATGGGTTACAAAAATAGAAGAATATTATTCTAAACTAAAAGGGCATTGGTGCCCAATGGATGTGGAGTGGGCCATTGATGGATTGAGCAAGGAATTATTCATTGTACAGGCCAGGCCCGAAACGATCCATTCACAAAAGGATGTTTCCAGGATCACAGAATACCTGATGGACGAGAGCACTCCCAAAAAAACGCTGTTGAAAGGAATTGCAGTAGGTGATAAAATTGGTTCTGGCAATGTATCCATCTTATTTTCCCTGGATAAAAGGGTTAATGAGGGCCATGAATTCAAAGCGGGTGATGTATTGGTTACCGATATGACCGACCCTGACTGGGAACCAATCATGAAGAAAGCATCCGCCATCATAACGAATAAGGGTGGCCGCACCTGCCATGCAGCTATCGTAGCCCGTGAGTTGGGTGTTCCGGCCATCGTTGGATGTGGCAATGCAACCGATATATTGAATGAAGGGCAACTGGTAACTGCCTCTTGTTGTGAAGGAGACGAAGGGCTGGTGTACGAAGGCGCCGTTCAATATAAAAAAATTGAAACTGATTTGAATGATCTGCCGAAAGTAAAAACGCCAATTATGCTCAATGTGGCTTCGCCCAACCTGGCATTTCGTTTTTCACATTTGCCCAATGCAGGTGTGGGTTTGGCAAGAGAAGAATTCATCATCAACAATTATATCCAGGTACATCCGATGGCTTTGCTAAAACACAAAGAATTGAATGATCCCGAACTAAGTGCAAGCATTAAAACAATGATCCGTGGTTTTGAAAACGAGGAGGATTTTTTTATAAAAAGATTGAGTTACGGTATTGCAAAAATCGCAGCATCTTTTTATCCCAACAAGGTAATTGTTCGATTCAGTGATTTTAAGAGTAATGAATATTACAATTTATTGGGTGGAAAATATTTTGAACCGCATGAAGAAAATCCCATGATTGGTTGGAGAGGTGCCAGCAGGTATTATTCTGATAAATATAAAGCAGCATTCGGGTTGGAATTAAAAGCCATTCGAAGGGTACGGGAAGAACTTGGTTTGAGCAATGTGGTGGTAATGGTTCCCTTCTGCAGAACCGTAGAAGAACTTTTGAAAGTTCAGGAGGTGATGAGAGAATATGGAATGGAAAGAGGAAAAGAAGGGCTTGAGTTATATCTGATGGCTGAGATCCCCTCCAATATTTTATTGGCAGAACAATTTTCAAAACATATAGATGGTTTTTCCATTGGTTCCAATGATCTTACCCAGCTAACGTTGGGGCTTGATCGTGATTCTTCGTTGGTTGCCCACTTATATGATGAAAGGAACCCCGCAGTTAAGGAGATGTTGCGCATGCTGATCCTGACCGCCAAAAGAATGAAGGTAAAAGTGGGCATTTGCGGCCAGGGACCATCGGATTTTCCTGATTTTGCTCAATTCCTGGTAGAACTGGGTATTGACAGCATTTCTGTTACCCCGGATTCTATTGTAAAGACGGTAAAAGCTATTGCGGAGGTAGAAAAAGGAATGTCCTGAGAAGTAGAAAAGTCAGTAAAAGAAAGGCGTACAACACTGTACGCCCTTTTTTTTAAGAAAAACCCTAAAAAACTTCCAAAAGACCCAACCATTTCCGACCTTGATGCAGTTATATACAGTTAGATGGAACAACTTTCTCCTAAAAAGCGTTTCTTGAACATAAACATCCCAATAATAATTAGGGGTTGTCAGCAAAACGACATCCATTGTCAGGAGCAGCTTTATAAGCTGTTTTACCCGGAGATGATAAAAGTTTGTTCACGTTATGCAAACGATTCGGATGGAGCAGGTACCATATTTAACAATGCCATGCTCAGGATTTTTAAAAACATTGGCGAATACAGGGAAGAAGGAAAACTAAATGCCTGGATAAAAAAGATCGTGGTCCACTGTTGCATTGATTTTTGCAAAAAGAAAGTGATGAATGCGCAGGATATCAATGAAGAGGTGAATGAAGAAATAAGTATCAGTTCGGGGGTATTCAATGTAATGTCAGCTAAAGAGATACAAAAGATCATTGCACAACTTCCCTCAAGTACAGCGATTGTGTTCAACATGTACGTGTACGAAGGCTTTACACACAAACAGATCGGTGAGAATCTTGGTATCAGCGATGGAACCAGTAAATGGCATCTGAGTGAAGCTAAAAAAATATTAAAATCTAAAATGGAAAACTATTCGTCCACTTCAACAAAAGTAAATGCAGCAGGGTAATAACGATATTGAAAACAATTTGCGCCAGCTTGAGAATCAGCAATTGCCTGATCTGAGCAATATGGATAAGCATTGGCAGCAAATGGAACAAATGCTATTGGCGGACGGTAAGCCGAAGGTTGCCAGGAAATTATCATTTCTAAGTTTTTATGGCAGAAAGTTATTTTTAGCAGCAGCGATCATCACAATAGTGTTCGCTGCTTTGATTTACAGGTTTGCGCAAACAAATACTGTAAAAAACAGTGTTGCTCTTATTGCTAAAAAAACAGCTGACAAAAAGGAAAATAAATCTATCCAGGATAGTTCACCAAATACTGAAACAGTTTACATAAAAGAACAGCCCCAAACTGCAACACAAGCCAACAATAAATTAACAACTGACAGCAATTTATCAACTTCCACAACCAGTGTAGATGAAGTTGTACTTACAGAAGCAGAAAAAGATGAAGCGACTAAAAAAATGATGTCGACATTCTACAATAATATTCAGAAACCAATACAGGAATTTACCGTCAATGCTGATAAAGGTGGTTCTTTTACCGGTAATGAAGGAACTATCTTCAGCATCCCGCCATCTGCCTTTACCGATAAGGATGGAAAAATAATTTCAGGTGAAGTAGAAGTTTTGGTGGAGGAGTTTTATAAATATGCAGATATGGTTGCGGCAAACCTCACAACAACATCCAACAACAAACAATTGCTAACCGGAGGCATGATCAGGATCACTGCAAATGCAAATGGCCGCTATTTGAACCTAAGGAGCAGTAAGGAGATAAAACTGGTAATGCCAACAAGCAATTATGATCCTGAGATGAGATTATTTACTTCAGAAAGTGAACCTGCCAATAACGGGATGGCTACTTATGCAAGTTATGCACCACTGAGCAGGAATATCGACTGGGACGTTGCAGGTCAGCAGGATGTTATTCCTGTGTATGATGGTAAAACTAATTTTCCTGATGACCTTGATCAACCTTATGTGGTGATTAAGACCCTGAGGAAACGTATAGCAAAATTTGCACTTTCCGATAAATCTTCGTTGACAACAGATCAAATGGAAAAAATATTGAATGAAAAATATGGGGATTATTATGATGAAATTAAAGTGAAACGTCAAAGTGATCCTGGAAGATCATCGGGCAATGTGCTTTATCGCGGTACGATCGAAAAAGAAAATGTGATCGGCGACTCAAGCAGGATGACATTGGAACAGGCACTTAGGACAAGGGTCATTGAGAAAAAAGAGGCCCCGCTTTACATCGAAAGAATTAAGGCTGATAGTATCCTTTACTTAAAACGTGTTATTGCATACAGGTATTTAAATGCTTTGCAAGGGGAACAAAAAACTGTTGCAAAAGAAAATTACCAGTTGGTTTATGCCAGCACCAAATCGATATCACCCGATTCGCTGGAAAGGATTTATAACAATTACATTAAAAAACAAAAAGCGTATTCTTTCAGCATTAAAAAAATGGGATGGATCAACTGTGATAAATATTCAAATTGCAGTAATAAAACAAATTTCGTCATTAACCTGCCGGCGGGTGTAGAGGCAGATAAGTTTGTAAGCCAGGTCGTTTTTATTAGTACCCACTCTGTTATGCCCGGGCGAACACTCAACAATCAAATTGGTTTCAATAACATTCCGGCAGATATCGGAGTTTATGTTGTCGGCCTTGGAGAAAGAAATGGAAAAGTAGTTTCATTTATGCAAAAACTCAGGGTTGGTAGATCCCAGGTAAACATAAACGATCTCCAGGAAACAACGCCCGAGGCGTTCAGAAAAAAAATTGCCGAGTTGGACATCAATTAGATTAAGTTTTACTTGAGGGTTGAAAAAAAACGGTGCTGCTTTAGCAGGCCGTTTTTGTTTTTTGTAAACCTGTGACAGCGCCTTCAAGCGTAGTTGGCGGCAGCAGGCGCTGGTAAAATTTTCTGGGATGTTGACGTTGGAGATGTCAACTCATCGAGATGTCAACTTTTCGAGATGTCAACCAGCCGAGATGTCAACTCATCGAGATGTCAACTCACCGAGATGTCAACTTTTCGAGATGTCAACCAGCCGAGATGTCAACTCCCTGAGATGTCAACTCACCAAGATGTCAACTCATGCAGATGTCAACTTTTCGAGATGTCAACCAGCCGAGATGTCAACTCACCGAGATGTCAACTCATGCAGATGTCAGCTTACCGAGATGTCAACTCGTGCAGATGTCAACTGCCGACACATCAACCTAACCCGAAAAATCCAGTTTTTTGGGTTGAGAACTCCCAGGTTGCAAACCGCTGCACTAGTCAACCCCACAAATCTGATCTCTTTATACTAGTTTGGGTATTGCCCCAGTTTACGGTATTTTTGCCATCCCAATGCAAAGGCACACCGATCTAAAATAACTCATTGCCTATGCTCCACCCGAAGGATGGAAAATGGTATAAATCCCTAAACATGAAGGACCCAAAAAGATATTTAATTACTGCAGCATTGCCTTATGCAAACGGCCCCGTCCACATCGGGCACCTCGCCGGATGCTACCTGCCTGCAGATATTTATGTTCGTTATTTACGTGCCCGCAAAAGAGATGTAAAATTCATAGGAGGCAGCGATGAACATGGTGTACCTATTACAATCCGGGCGATGAAAGAAGGCATAACACCCCAACAGGTAGTTGATAAATTTCATGCACTTATAAAAGAGAGCATGCAGCAAATGGGCATCTCTTTCGATATTTATTCACGCACATCAAACAAAGTACATCATGATACCGCATCTGCATTTTTTAAAAAAATGTATGACGATGGCTTGTTTGAAGAAAAAGAAACGGAACAGTATTACGACGAAAGCACGAAAACTTTTTTGGCAGACAGGTATATCGTTGGCACCTGCCCCGTATGTTCCAACCCAAATGCTTATGGCGATCAGTGTGAGCGATGTGGCAGTACTTTATCACCGGAACAACTGATCAATCCACGAAGCGCACTGAGTGATGCTGTGCCAGTAAAAAAGAAAACCAAACATTGGTATTTTCCTTTGCAACACTACGAAGCATGGTTGAAAGAATGGATCATTGATGGGCACAAAGAATGGAAAAATAATGTTTATGGGCAATGCAAAAGCTGGCTGGATAAGGGCCTGCAAAGTCGAGCCATGACAAGAGACAGCAACTGGGGAATAAAAGTTCCCAGCCCGCCAGCCCCGGAAGGCGGAGGTGGAAAAGTTTTGTATGTATGGTTTGATGCCCCGATCGGTTACATCAGTGCAACCAAAGAATTGACGGAACAATGGGCGGACTACTGGTGCCAGGAAGAGCTGCCTACCGGACAGGCAGGTACCAAGCTTGTGCATTTCATCGGCAAAGACAATATTGTTTTTCATTGCATCATTTTTCCGGCGATGCTAAAAGCGCATGGCGGTTTTGTATTGCCTGATAAGGTTCCTGCAAATGAGTTTCTGAATATTGAAGGCGAAAAAGTTTCAACCAGCCGCAACTGGGCCGTATGGGTACATGAATATATCAAAGACTTTCCGGGCTGTGAAGATGTATTACGGTATGTTCTATGCGCAAATGCGCCAGAAACAAAGGACAACGATTTTACCTGGAAAGATTTCCAGGATAGGAATAATAGCGAACTTGTAAGCATCTTCGGGAATTTTGTAAACCGTACCTGGGTGCTGATGCACAAACTCTGCGGCGGTAAAGTTCCAAAACTCAATGAAGCTGTTTTGGATGAAAAAGATAAAACACTGATAGCCGAAATTCAAAATTCAAAACTTAAGATTGAAAGTTTACTTGAAGATTATAAGTTTCGGGATGCATTATTTGAAGTGATTGACCTAAGCAGGAAAGGCAATAAATATATGCAGGAGAAAGAGCCCTGGATTGTGGCCAGGGCAACTAACGACAACGGACAACTGACGATTGAAGCTCAAAGTTCAATTGACAACTGTTTACATTTATGCTTACAGTTAACCGCAAATCTTGCCATCTTTATCAATCCTTTTTTACCAACCACAGCAAAGAAAATGCTGGGCATGATGAAAGTAGTAGATAAAATGCTTGACTGGGAAAATGCCGGCAAAATAAACTTATTGAGCGTTGGTTACAGTTTGCGTGAACCACAGTTACTGTTTAGAAAAATTGAAGATGCGGAAATCGCAGCGCAGGTAGAAAAATTGAAATCCGGATTAATTAAACATAAAACTAACGATATGACAAACGATAGCGGGCAGGCGGCAACTGAATCTACAGCTCCGGCAACCAGGGCCGTGATCCAGTTCGATGATTTTGCAAAAATTGATCTGAAAACAGGCACCATACTCGCTGCTGAAAAAGTGGAAAAGGCCGATAAACTTCTAAAACTTGAAGTGGACCTCGGCTCTGAAAGACGAACAATTGTTAGTGGCATTGCTTTACATTTTGAAACTGCGGCTATCATTGGCAAACGTGTGGTGGTTGTCGCAAATCTTGCTCCCCGCAAGATGCGTGGAATTGAAAGTAACGGTATGATATTGATGGCGGAAAATAAATCAGGAAAACTGGTTTTTGTAAATCCGGATGAAAATGTTGAGGACGGAAGTGGGGTGAGTTAATCTAAGTCACCTGATTTCATAAACTAGTATTTATTCTGTCCTCCGCAGACCGGCGCAAGCGTACTGTTTCCTGCGCCCCAAAGGCAGAAAACCTTCCCTATCAGCATAAAATTCAAATATTTCACCATTTATCAGCCCGGATTACGAGTTTGGACAATTTTTTGATTGAACCCGTTGAACAAAAACCTTAATCGTATGATCAGTAAAAAAATACTGGCGGCATTTTTAATATTTCTTGCTGCCAACAGCTTCGCCCAACAAGCAGACATGTCCTTAATCCCTTACCGCAGCGGCGACAAATGGGGATATGCAAGTCCGGATAAAAAAATAGTGATCGCTCCTGCATATAGCGACGCAAATTGGTTCTCAGAAGGATTTGCAAGTGTGAAAGTTGGAAACAAGTACGGCTATATTAACAAACAAGGCAAACTTGTTATCCCCGCAAAGTTTACCGTTGCGAAACCATTCAGAAAGGGTTACAGGCCAGATAACAAACAAGAAGGTGGTGATAGTGTACTGTTCGCAGGGGCTTCCATGGAAGCCAGTGGTTACGAAATTTGTATAGATACCAAAGGAAACAGGATGCCTAAATGTCCCGCAATCAATGAAAATTCCGCTTCAGAGAATGCATCTCCCATTGCTACTTCTGTGAAAGAAAAGTCATACAGTGTACCAAATAATGATGGATTGTTTGACAAAATTGTAGATGATTATAAAGTTACAGGTAGTGACGAAACTTTTTACATTGCTTTAAAAGGAGATAAATATGGAGTTTTTAACAGCAAGTTTGTAACAGTAGTACCCTTCCAGTATAATTCTATTAAAATAAACAGAACAAGTGCTTCCCCTTATTTGCTTGTAAACCAGGGCGGAATGTTTGGGGTGGTGATGCCCGATGGAAAAGTGGCCATTTCTCCGGAATATTCGAACCTGAATATAGTGAATGGCCCAGGTGGAAAAGAATATGTGATCATACAAAAAAATGGCAAGGCCTATGTAAAGGATATTGCTAATACAGACATTATTTCAACGGGTTACTCTGATATCGCATATGATGATGCCGGTGGATTTGTGATCACCGGTGATAATAATAACCGTGGGTTTTATTTTATGGACAACAGCGTGATCCAGCCAAAGTATAAAGAAGTAAAATTGCTGAACGGTGGAAAATTTTTGGAAGTAAAAACAGCATCTGGCAAAAAAGGATATATCAGCAATACAGGAGACGAATATTTTGCAGAATAAAAATGGTGAAGAATAATGGGAACCAGCATCATGGTTGCTACTCTTGATCCCATATAAAACATCAATTTGGCATTTTTCATAAAAAGCGATGACATCTTTTAAAAGTTGTCATCGCTTTTTTTATATCGGGAAGCTAATATCCAATTTACAGCCATGTCCCGGTGAGGATATGATATTCACCCTGCCATTGTAGGCGTCTATTCGATTAAATATGTTTACAAAGCCCAGCCCTTTCATTTTGTGAGCTTCTTTATCAAAGCCAATTCCGTTATCACTGATGACGAGATTGATGTTGTTATCTTTTTCCACTAACGAAATACTAGCCTCCGTTGCACCTGCATGCTTAATAATATTATTGGTTTGCTCCTGTACAATACGAAACACCATTAATTGTTGTTCGGTAGACAATTTTGAAATAAGATTGTTGTCAATATCGGTTGCTACTTCAATTTCATTTAACTTTTGCATATTGTAGGTAATGTCGGCAATACTCTCCATAAGCCCCACGGATGATACAATATGTGAGTTCATTCTTTTTGACAGAGCACGAATCTCCTCAACTGCCATTAGTAAATATTCCGTGGCCTTGTTCAATAATTCAGTTTGATTTTCAGGATTATTTTTCGCCACACCAATATGTAACCTCGAACTGATCAATAACTGGTTCACATTGTCATGCAATTCGCCGCTAATCCTGTTACGTTCTTCTTCCTGTGCATTGATGGTGGCCTGGTTAATGAGTTTTTGTTTTTGTACCTGTTCTGCAAGTAACTGGCTTTCTAATTTTTTTCGTTCCGTAATGTCCTGCATTGAACCGATCTGGCGGGTAGCAACGCCCTCTTCGTAAATGGTAAATCCTTTATCGTGAATAAACCGGAATGTTCCGTCGGCATGCTGAAAACGATATTCATCTTCCCAATTCGTAGAATGATTGGCAAGATCGGCTTCTACTTTTTCGTTTACTCTTTCTTTATCTTCCGGGTGGATTTTATCAAACCACCATTCAAGTGTAGGCTCTATTTCTTCTTTTGCGTAGCCGGATATATTACTAAATGCATCGCTCCTGTATATTTCGTTGGTTCTGAGATCAAGATCCCAGATAGCATCCGAACTTGCATTTACAACATAGGTAAACCGCTCATGCATTTTCTCAATGTATTGATGCGCCTGCACTTTTTCAGTAATATCAATTGCCTGGCCGCCTATCAATCGCTTTGTTTTACTATGAATAAGAAACCAGTTGGCGACGAAATATTTTTTTGTTCCATCTTTAAGGATCAGTTCATCTTCCGTTATTACCGATTCCCCTTTTTCAAGCACTTCTTTGTTTCTCGCAAGTACGAGCTGGGCTGTTTCAGCGGATGATATTTCAAACAGGTGCTTCCCGATTGAAGTGTTTTTTAACCCAACCCTTTCAATAAATAACGGGTTCCCATATACTAAATTTCCCTCTTCGTCATAGATCCATCCGAGTGTTGGGCTATTGGACATAAAACTTCTGAACAACAATTCGCTTTCTTTAAGCCTTTCAGTCGCAGTCCGTTCTTTAGTAATATCCTTAAAAGATGCAACAACCGCATCCGGCAACAACATCCCTTCTTTAAATATGGGCCTGCTGTTAATAGACAACCATACCCGCTCGCCGTCGGGCTTTTGAAGCCCAAGTACTATATCATTCATCTCTATTCCCTGGTTAAGAGAAACAAGTGCAGGAAATTCTTCAGTGGGAAATACAGAGCCATCGGCTTTTATGGCATTCCATTCCGAATTATCCAATGATGCCCCTTTTAACTGATCTTCTGTGATTCCAAGTATTTGTGCAGCTTTATTATTTGATGCAATGATAATAGCATCGGCATCAATAAGCAATACGCCTTCAGAAAGAGATTCAACGACTATTTCATATTTATTTCTTGCAATCTGTAATTTCTTTTCATGGCGTTCTTCTTCGGTAATATTATGGTTTACAAAAACAATGGAGCTAACGGTCGCTTCTTCGTCATACAACAGAGAAACATTTGCTCTGAAAATATGATCTTCAATATTTGTCCTTTTTACGACTATATCTCCATTCCAAATACCAGTTTCAAATAGCACTTTCATTGCCTCGTCGCGGCTGGTATTCCTGAAATCAAAATCAATCGAATCACCCAAAAGCGTTCCAATAAACCGCGAAGCTGGCATGCCGAAAAAAACTTCGGCCGAATGATTAAATGCTTTAATGATAAAACCGGGGTCTGTAATAATAACTGCATCGGGCAGATGCTTCAAAAATCCATCAAGCGTTGAAGGTGCCTTATAACTAACGGTGAGTTTTGCATCCGGCGAAACTACACGCAACATATTTCGTTCCTTCATAGAGTTAGATTGGATTGAGGCTGTTTAAATAGCCTATCCTTCAACGCTTTTTTATGCTATTTAAGTATGCACATTTGTACATATTTGCACGTTTTTCAACCATAAAAACTAACTTCGGTGAAAAATAGTTGTTTAACTAACTAAAATTTATGCCGAATAGAAATATTAAAAAAGTAGCGGTATTAGGCAGCGGAGTTATGGGAAGCAGGATTGCAGCGCATTTTGCCGGCATCGGTGTACCCGTACTGCTGTTAGACATTTTGCCGAAGGATCTTCCTGCAGAATCAAAGCCCGCAGAACGGAATAAAATTGTGAATGATGCATTGGCGGCAGCGATCAAGTCAAACCCATCGCCACTCTATCATAAAGATGTTATCAAAAAGATCAGTACCGGTAATTTTACTGATAATATGAAAGATATTGCCAGTGCAGACTGGATAATAGAAGTGGTGGTTGAACGGCTCGATATCAAACAATCCATATTTGCGGAAGTGGAAAAATACCGCCGTCCCGGAACGTTGATCAGCTCAAATACATCGGGAATTCCGATTCAGCTTATGGCTGAAGGAAGATCAGATGATTTTAAAAAGCATTTTTGCGGAACCCATTTTTTCAATCCTCCTCGTTACCTGAGGTTACTGGAAATTATCCCAACACCGTTTACAGATAAGGAAGTAGTTAAATTCCTGATGCATTATGGTGATCTGTATCTTGGTAAAACGACGGTACTTTGTAAAGATACTCCGGCATTCATTGCCAACCGCGTTGGCGTTTTTGGAATGATGGCCATTATGAATGCGATGGAAAAATTGCAACTAAGTATTGATGAAATTGACTTACTAACGGGGCCGGTTATTGGCCGCCCCAAATCCGCTACATTTCGCACTGCTGATGTGGTTGGAATAGACACATTGGTGAAGGTTGCCAAAGGTGTACAGGAGAATTGCCCCAATGATGAAGCAAAAGAGCAATTCAATATCCCAACATGGCTGAATAAAATGATTGAAAATAACTGGCTGGGTGACAAGACCGGCCAGGGGTTTTTTAAGAAAGTAAAGGGAGCAGATGGCAGCAAGGACATCCAGGTGCTTAACCTGCAAACAATGCAATATGAGCCACGTAAAAAATCAAAATTTGCAACACTTGAAGCTGCGAAACCAATCGATGATCTAAACCAGCGATTAAAAGTTTTATGTAGCGGCCCGGATAAAGCTGGAGAATTTTACAGGCAGTTTCACTATGCACTGTTCTCTTATATTTCACATCGTATTCCCGAAATCAGCGACGAAGTTTACAGGATTGATGATGCAATGATGGCAGGTTTTGGCTGGGAGATCGGGGCATTTGAAAGTTGGGATGTGTTGGGCCTTGCAAAAACTGTGGAAGCAATGAAAGCTGCTGGCTATACGGTAGCCCAATGGATTGATGATATGATCGCAAAAGGAAACAAAAGCTTTTACAAATTAGAAAACGGAAAGCGTTTGTACTACGACGTTATATCTCAGTCTTATAAAAATCTGCCCGGTGGAGAAGCATTCATCGTGATGAAACATTTTGAAAATGAAACCGTGTGGAAAAACAGCGCCTGCCGTACTTACCATCTCGGTGATGATGTACTTGGATTGGAATGGTACACAAAAATGGGAAGCATCGGCGGTGAAGTATTAGAAGGAATTCAAAGATCCATTGCACTTGCAGAAGAAAAATACAAAGGGCTGGTTATCGCAAATGAAGGTTCAAATTTTAGTGCAGGCGCCAACGTTGGAATGATCTTCATGCTTGCCATTGAACAGGACTATGACGAGATTGACATGGCCATCCGTTTGTTTCAGAATACCATGATGAGGGTACGATATTCCTCTATACCTGTTGTTCTTGCACCGCATGGTCTGGCATTGGGGGGAGGTTGTGAAATTTGCCTTCATGCAGATAAAGTAATTGCTGCTGCCGAAACCTATACAGGTTTAGTAGAAGTGGGCATTGGTGTGATACCTGGTGGAGGCGGCACCAAAGAATTTGTAATACGGGCCGCTGATGAAATGCATCACAACGAACCCGAAACCATCACACTGCAAAATCGTTTTTTAAACATAGCTACCGCAAAAGTTGCAACATCCGCACACGAGGCTTTTGATATGGGTATTTACAGGAAAGGCAAAGATGAAATCAGCGTAAATCTTTCACGCCGGATCACTGAAGCAAAACAAGCCGTGATAACCATGTTTGATGATGGATATACCATGCCTGTGCAACGCAGTGATATAAAAGTATTGGGCCGCTCGGCATTGGGTTCTTTATATGCAGGTATCAATGGAATGTGGCGGGCAAATTATGCCACCGACCATGATGTTATTGTTGCAAAGAAACTGGCTTACGTTATGTGCGGCGGTGATTTGAGCGATCAAACCATGGTGAGCGAACAATATTTATTAGATCTTGAAAAAGAAGCTTTTCTCAGTCTCACAGGAGAAAAGAAAACATTGGAACGGATACAGAGCATTTTAAAGACGGGAAAGCCGTTAAGAAATTAATCAGTGGGTGATTTGATAATTTGATGATTTGATGATTTGATGATTAAAAACGACCCGGAAAGGCGCTAACCACCAAATTACCAAATTCCCAAATGCTGTGATTTGATGATTTGATGATTAAGAATGATACGGAAATGCGCTAATCACCAATTACCAAATTCCCAAATGCTGTGATTTGATGATTTGATGATTAAGAATGATACGGAAATGCGCTGATCACCAAATTACCCAATCACCAAATTAACAAATCATCAAATTACCAAATCATCAAATTAACTATGGTAAAGATTCCTCCTTACTTAAAACCTGGGAACTGTATTGGCATTACCTGCCCGGCAGGATTCATGGCAGTGGAAATGGCCTCAACCTGTATCCAAACCTTACAGGAATGGGGGTACGCTGTTATGGTTGGTAAAACCCTTGCGAGCAAATCAACAAATTACTTCAGTGGTACTGATGAAGAAAGGGCAGACGAACTGCAGGCCATGCTGGACGATAATAGCATCAATGCCATCTTATTCGGAAGAGGTGGTTATGGCGTAGGCCGTATCATAGACAAATTGAATTTTAGAAAATTCGTTAAGAACCCAAAATGGCTGATCGGCTATAGCGATATAACGGTGCTGCATAGCCATCTTTTGAATAAATACAATATTGCTTCCATGCATGCACCAATGGCAGGTGCTTTTAATGATATTGAAAATTCCACCGATTTTATAGACGCATTGCGGCAGGCGATGGCAGGGAAAAAAGCATCGTATACCTGCATGCCGCATATGCTGAACAGGAAGGGTGATGTTTCAGGCATCTTAACAGGGGGAAACCTCTCATTGCTTACAAATCTTATTGGCACACCTTCCGATTTTGAAACAAAGAATAAAATCCTTTTTTTAGAAGATATTGGTGAATACTTATACAAAATAGACCGCATGCTTTACCAGCTCAAACGCAGTGGAAAATTTGACAAGCTTGCAGGATTGATCATTGGCGGTTTTACAGACATGAAAGATACAGACCGGTTTTTTGGAAAATCAATCGATGAATTGATCTATGAAGTTGTGGAAGATTTCGATTTCCCGGTATGTTTTAATTTCCCTGTAAGCCATACAAAGGAAAATTATACATTGAAAGTTGGTGGTAGTTATCAACTGAAAATTACTGCCAGCAAGACTCTCTTGAAAGAAATATAAATTTATTAGTTTGTCCCTTACCTACCACGAATGATAGATACGCGGATGACACGTATCAATCATAGCAGTTAATAAAAAACTAACGCAACAAAGAATCCATCACATGCTGATATGCATCAAACCTGGTAATATCATTGTGCTTTCCACCGGGAATAGTAATAAACAGGTCTCCCTTTTTTAAAGATGTTTTTAATTTTGCTGCCCCACTATATGGAATGATATTGTCAGCGGTACCATGAAAAATAGTAACAGGCACTTTTATATCTTCCAGGAATTGCCAGGTTGGAATTTTATAGTCGCACATTAAAGAAACGGGATACATAAAAGCATAGTGAGCGAAAAGATTGGTGATACTATAATAGGGCGTTTCAAGAATCAGTTGCTTGCATTTAGATGCGGATGCTGTATAAGCGGCGATACCTGTTCCTAATGATTTACCATAAATAATAATACTGTCACTGTGAAATTGAGTCATTGCCAGTTTTTGAACCTGGAATGCCTGGTCATACAATTTTTTTTCATTTCGTTCCCCTGTGCTTTTTCCATAACCTGGATAATCGGGCATCCATACTTCATAACCTTTTTTTGTAAATGCTGGCGCAAAGTGTTCATAGTATTCTACATTTTCCATATTGCCATGAAAATAAATCACCAGGCCTTTTGGAACAGTGTCAGCAGGAAAAAATTTCACTATACTGATCGTATCTGTCTTATTAATTGGAATGTAGATTTCCTTAAAGGGAATCTTAAAATTGAAAGTATGATCACTTGCTAATTTTTTTGGATGAAATAAAAAAATGTTTTGCAGGTAATATAAAGCTATACCACCGCCACAATAAATGATGATCACAATTTTTAACCAGAAAAGAATTCTCTTTTTGTTTACCTGCATTTTAATAAAAGAATTAAACGTTTGCTATTTGCGTTTTGAAAGTTAGTTAAGTCGATTCAACTCCAAAAATCAAATTCCAAATCATTTTAAATACTCAATATATCCCTTATAATATTATGATACTGGTGAAAAGTAGGAAGATTATTATGCCCTCCCCCAATGATCCGAATCAAAGTTATTTTTCTTGGATTGATCGCCTGTAACTTTTCACTATTGCTTATTGGGATCAGCCAATCTTTTGTACCATGTAAAATATAAGTATGGCAATTTACATACCTTATCCATTTATCAGTGCGCAATTGAAATCTTAATAAATAACGAATGGGAAGAATGGGCAGGAACCTTTTCAATACACCTTTAAAATTAAAGTATGGTGCATCCAGGATCAGGTATCTTGGTTTATTGTCACTCGCAAGTTTTGCTGCGAAGCCACTACCGAGGCTTCTTCCATAAACGATAATGTGATGCTCGCTGTATTGCACTGCAAGTGTGTCGTACACGAATTGCATATCGCTTAACATGAGTGCTTCTGTTCGTTTGCCGGTGCTTTTTCCGAAACCACGATAATCAACCAATACTACATCGTATTTATATCTAAAAAAATCCGTTGCATATTTGGCCCAGCCTTTTATGCTGCGTGAATTGCCATGAAGGTATAAGATCAATCCGTGGGGATTTGGTACTGTAAAGTGCAGGCCGTTTATACGAACACCCGTTTCTACGTCAAAAAACAATTCTTTAAAAGGTGCATCATACTTGTAAACAAAATCCTGCTCCAGCTTTTCAGGTTTGAAAATAACACGCTCCTGCAACAGATAGGTAATTGCTAACAATAACAGGTAGCCGAAGATGATGTATAATAAGGCGGAGCTCATTAAGATGTAAGATCTAAGATGCAAGATTGAAGATGTAAGATTTAATCTGCACTTCCCGTATTAAGGGAATTACGATTCATCATCTTCATTTTCCCAAATACGCTGAAGTTTAAGCTTGCTTACCGGAGCTACTACCAGTGGAAATTTCTCAACAGCAACATTGCTTTGCTCCAAACCAAAACTGCGTTCTTCACTTACGCTGAGCTCTTTCAGCCAGAAATAAAGTTTCATCACAAATGTTTCAAAGAAAGGAAGCTCATTGTCCTGGCTCATGAATTTTTCCATTACGATAAATTGAAAATCCCCGCGTATATTGTTCTTTTGCTGGCTTTCATAACGGCTTACAATATTCACTTCCCTGTTTACAACCAGGTCTTCCACTACTTTTTTAAACATAAGGTTTAACCTTGGTTGAACCCTGAAACCCAGCCTGAATTCAACCCTGATGATATCATTGGGAATGATATGCTCTACTACATACTCGCTCGTATACGGATCATCCATCGTATCTACGTGAATGAACCAATAAATATCTGCACGTTTGGGTTTCCCGCTAAGTATACTGTAAATGATCTTGTGTTCTATTTCTTTTGGGTTATTCGCACTCGTTAGATACACCAAATGCGTTGCATACTTTGAAACAGACATGTCATTACTCAGTTCTTCCAGTTTAGGCACATATTCTTCTACCCGCACAAACTCCACGTAACGGTTTTTGATCTTCCTCGCCCTGTACCAAACATACATTACCATGAACATCATAAATCCTATCATCAAAGTAATGAAACCACCATGAACAAACTTGTCCATCAACGCTATTAAAAAACCAAGTTCACCGCTAACCCAGAACGCAAGGAAAAGATAGATCCAGATCGATTTTACCCTATGAAGCACCATATAATTCGCAAACAGGATGGTCGTCATCAACATGGTTGTGATGATCGCCAGGCCATAAGCAGCTTCCATTCGTGCAGATTCCCTGAAATAAAGTACCACTGCAACACAGCCCACAAATAACAATGCATTTATTCCCGGGATAAAAATTTGCCCCCTTGCTTCCGACGGATATTTGATCTTCATTTTTGGCCACAGGTTCAAACGAATTGCTTCATTGATAAGTGTATAAGAACCAGTAACCATTGCCTGGCTTGCAATGATGGCGGCAGATGTTGCTATGATCACCCCTGGAACGATGAACCATTGGGGCATTAAATCGT
Organism: Ferruginibacter sp.; assembly: GCA_039921685.1. Taxonomy (GTDB): domain Bacteria; phylum Bacteroidota; class Bacteroidia; order Chitinophagales; family Chitinophagaceae; genus Ferruginibacter. The sequence continues at coordinate 51,465 of JBDSBG010000041.1, read as the reverse complement.
AAAACGCATTGATGCCACCGGTATCCCTGGCAAGTTTGTCCATCAATTGGCCCTCATGATGTTTAATAAGGCTGGCCCCTTGTCCGAGATAATTGATCACAAGGCAGCTTTTTACCAGTATCCATGATACCCTAATATTACCTCTTCCACAATGGCCCAGATCACTGTACAATGCTTCGGCCCCGGTTGTGCACAGGAACACTGCACCTAATAACCAAAAGCCTTCCTTGTAAGTAATTAAAAACTTTAAACCATAATATGGATTGATTGCCTGAATGATGGAGATATCATCTGTAAGGTGAACGATTCCTAATACTGCCAACATTCCAAACCAAATTCCCATTACCGGCCCAAACATTTTTCCAATATTTGAAGTGCCGAATTGTTGAGTAAAAAAGAATAGAGTAAGTATGCCCAGTACAATATATACAACCGTTTCTTTTCCAATCTCGTGAAATCTTGGAAGTTCTTTTAATCCTTCAATGGCTGAAGTGATTGAAATAGGTGGTGTAATGATTCCATCGGCCAAAAGTGCTGCACCCCCGATCATTGCAGGTATGACAAGCCACTTCCTTCGCCGCCTGACAAGTGCGAAAAGAGAAAATATACCACCTTCACCCTTGTTATCCGCACGTAACACAAGTATTACGTATTTGAACGTTGTTTGAATGGTGATGGTCCAGATAATAAGTGATAGTGTGCCCCAGATAAGTTCTTTGGAAATTACCCTGTCCTTAATGATAGAGTTGAAAACGTACAGCGGTGAGGTACCGATATCTCCGTAAATAATGCCAAGCGCTATTAAAAATCCAGCCCCGGTTACCTTATTGATGTGCTTCACAACAATTTTAAATTTTCTTTACTTCCTTGCTTTAGCGGTACAAGGTACACAAAAACTAATTCAAAGAAATAAATCGCAGAAATAAATAAAATTAAAGTGGGACCCCAACTATTGTTTTGATGCATTGACCTGCTAACCCAAATTCAATTCAACTTGATTCTATTGAAAAAAAATCTGCCTACTCCACTCCAATAGCCTGCTTAAATTCAGTGATGAGTGAGTTTGTGGTTTGGGTCATATAAGAATAAAAACCACGCAGATCGTTATAATTTGAAGTTGCAGTTTCTATATAATTTTGAAATAAGCCGATGAATTGCATAAATTCTTTTTTTTGCTCATCGGGTAATTCAGAAAATGATTCAACGAGCACACCAAAGTTGCTGATCATTACCCCCATTTTTTGAAACAGATCTGTCGAACTGTCCATATAAGGAGCAAATTTTTCGAGGACCTCTACCGACAGCTGCGCTTTTTCTTTTGCAGATATGAGCATATATTTTATTTTATGTTATAATGAATTTACTTCTTCCTAAATTTAATGATGATCTGAATAACACTGTGCAAATATTCTATTAAATATCCCAATAGGCAAGTTTTTATCTACGGCGATGATAGATACGCGGATGACCGGATGCGGCGGATTAGAACGGATTTTATACTTGATAAGCAAGTATTCTTAATAAATGATCACATTATATTTTATTGCTTGCGTAGCAAGCAATCCGTATCATCCGCCGCATCCGGTCATCCGCTTATCCATCCTATATCGCAATAAAAAAACCCCTTCCAAAAAGAAAGGGGTTACAAACAAACAATAATTACAAACACATAGTTATAAGAAAGCAGTTACTCAATTAAGAATAACTGCTCCATAAATTAATCTGGTTTTTTCCCGTCGAGGAATGTATTGATGGTGCTGATCTCAGCCTGGTTATTATCATCACTTTTTACAGTGTAATTGCTGTAAAAATTTTCTACATCTGCAATTTGGTTTGTCATGTCCATATTGCGGCGAAGGTAGGCTGGCACCGTTTCAAACTCGTTGTTGGGATCAGATGCGTTTATATTAAACGAAAGATTTCGCAATTTCGCTATCCTTTCAGTAGCCCGGCGCCTGAGTTCATCTGTTTCGTCCTGCATTGCAGGCTCCTCAACATTCGACATCATGATGGGCTGAGTCTGTTGTACTATTGGTGGTTGCTCCTCCGCCGCTTTCTGGGAATCTTTAACTACCAATTGCATTGCAATAACAGGTTCGTCTTCCTGCACTGGTTTCTGCAAAGGCAGTGGTTCCTCGTTCGTATTGGATTCTGGATTTGCCGGCGATTCCTCCACATAGATCTGCGAAGGTTTTGCCAGGTAGCCCCCCGACGAAAGAGAGCTACTTTTGCTAGCTTCTTTATTTAATGATTGATCAATGTTTTTTTCTTCATTGCTGTTGGCGGCTGGTTCTTGTTTAGGAGCAGTAGTTTCAAATTGTTGCATGTCGAATTCTACAACAGGAATTTGATCCGCGGCCGAAGATATTTCAAAAAACACCGGAGTTATATCCGATTTATCAACAGTAGTTTTACTTGGTAGTTCTACTGTGGCCGGTTCTGAAAGTGTTGGCATAAAAGGATCAACAGCTTCCTTTTCTTCCTTAATTATTAATTTCACTTCCTCTTTTATCTCCGGTTTTGTTTGTTCTATTTCTGCTACAATTTCAACAAGGGGTGGAGTCGCTGGTTTTATTTCTGCTTTCAGTTCCGGCGCTTCCTGGCCCAGTACAAAAATCTCTTTTACCAGTTCTTTTGGTTCCTCCCTCGTTTCTTGTTTTGCCTCAACTATTATTGCAGGTTCTTCTGCAGCACTAACGGTTAAGGATGTAGGCTTTGCCTTTGCTGTTTCCGGCTGGGGCATTTCCAACGGCATTACAATTTTGTCAGTTACCACTTCTTTTACAGGTTGTTTGAACGGATCCTTGTGTTCAAAGCCAGTTGCAATTAATGTAATGCCGATCTCGCTTCCCAGCGTGTTATCATAACCAAGCCCAAGTATCACATCCGTATCTTCTCCCGCATGTTCAAGTAAATAATTTTGAATGATCTCAACTTCATCCATTGTGAATTCATGTTCACCTTCAGCAGAGTTGATATTAATAAGTATCCATTTAGCACCCCGGATATCATTGTCATTAAGCAAAGGAGACGCAAGTGCCTGCTCAATGGCAAGCTGCGCCCTGTCTTCGCCTGCTGCTGATGCACTTCCCAGTATCGCAACACCACCATTGCTCATTACGGTACATACATCCGCAAAGTCAACGTTTATCTGGCCGGTGCTGTTGATCACATCTGTTATACATTTTGCAGCTGTTGCCAATACGTTATCTGCTTTACCGAATGCCTCTTTCATTTTTAGATTACCAAATTGGTGACGGAGTTTATCATTGCTGATGACTAATAATGTATCAACATGATTTTTTAAAAGCATGATACCTTCTTCTGCCTGCGCAATTCGCTTCTTTCCTTCATATGCAAAAGGAGTGGTTACAATCCCAACCGTTAGTATTCCAAGATCCTTGCAGATTTTTGCAAGAATAGGTGCGCCGCCTGTTCCCGTTCCTCCGCCCATACCAGCAGTGATGAATGCCATCTTGGTATTCACTTCTAATATCCGTTTTATCTCTTCAAGACTTTCTTCTGTCGCCTGTCTTCCAATTGCAGGGTTTGCACCAGCTCCCAACCCTTGCGTAAGGTGTGGACCGAGCTGTATTTTATTGGGCACTTTGCTTTGGGCAATGGCCTGGGCATCTGTATTGCAGATTATAAAATTTACCCCTTCGATATTTTGCGAAAACATGTGGTTAACCGCATTGCTTCCGCCGCCGCCAACACCAATCACTTTGATGATGGACGATTGCTCTTTAGGCAAATCAAAATGGATCATGATTTTTAAGTTTGTGTGTTAGTAAGTAATGTTTGTAGTTATTTTAAATGTTGAACTTTGTATGTTGAATGACGAATGATTTGGAATTCAACATTTAAAATTCAACATTCAACATATTATAGTTTCGTATCTTCTTCTTCCTTGAACATTTCGATAAGGTTGTTTTTAAAAGTGTCCATGAAACCTTTTAATGTTTTTCTTTGCTTCATTTTTGCGGGCACAGTTTCTTCAGTTACTGCTGCAAATTCAGCAGCCACAGCTTCTACCGGTTCTTCCTGCATAATGCCCTTCGTTTCAACTTTTATAAAATTGCTTTCAAGTTGTTTGTTCCTGTTCTCATAATCATTATAACCTTTTAATATTAATCCAATACAGGTACTGTACATTGGTTTTGCCAGTTCGTCAATATGTCCACCCGACAAATGTTCATTCGGAAAGCCAATTCTTGCATTCAGGCCAGTTACATATTCAGTAAGCTGTAATAAATGCTTTAACTGAGAACCACCGCCGGTAAGGATCACACCACCATTCAACATCCGGTTATCGAGCCCTACCTGTTTCAAATGATAAGTAACAAAATCCATGATCTCGCTCATACGTGCCTGGATGATGTTTGCCAGGTTCTTAACAGAAATTTCTTTTGGAGCCATACCACGCAAACCAGGAATGGTAATAAATGCATTTGATTTTGCTTCATCACTCAAGGCACTTCCAAACTGAATTTTCATTTGCTCTGCCTGTGTTTTTAAAACACCCAGGCCAGTTTTAATATCATTTGTAATATTCTCTCCTCCAAAAGGAATGACAGCAGTATGTTTTAAGATTCCCTCATAGAAAACAGCCAGGTCAGTTGTACCACCCCCGATATCCACAATCGCAACACCGGCTTCCAAATCCTGGTCACACATTACGGCGGCTGCAGAGGCAAGCGGTTGTAACACTAGATCCCTGGTTTGTAAGCCGGCTTTCTCCACACTCCTGTTGATGTTGCGTATTGCGTTTTTATCGCCGGTGATGATATGAAAATTTGCACCCACTTTTACACCACTGTATCCAATTGGGTTTGGAATGTTTTGAAAATTATCCACTGTGAATTCCTGTGGGATTACATCAATGATCTGGTCTCCTGCAGGAATATAAGTACGGTATTGATCAGCAATCAGCCTGTCTATTTCCCCCTGGCTGATCTCTTCCTCTATATTCTGGCGAACAATATCCCCCCTTGTCTGTAAACTTTTTATATGATGGCCCGCTATTCCAACATAAACCTCGCTGATCTCAAGGTTAGGGTTAGACGCATAACAATTCTCAAGTGCAGTTTGAATGGCTTTAATTGTCTGATCAATGTTAAGCACCATGCCATGTTGTACACCGTTGCTGTTAGCCCGGCCAAAGCCAAGTATCTCCAGCTTTCCGAATTCATTTTTGCGGCCGGCTATTGCGGCAATTTTAGTAGTGCCAATGTCTAAGCCTACGATGATGGGTTGTTCCTGGTTCATAATTGTATGTTTTGTTTGTGTTTGTATATTTTCAAAAAAGTATTTTTAATAGTCATTCTTTTTTTCCATAACGGCCTTCGGCTTTTCTATCTTTTTCGGCGGCGCTGTTTTTACCTGGACCGGCTTTGGCTTTGTAACTACAGGCTTCACCACTGGTTTAACTGCTGGCTTTGCAATGGGTTTGTGAATAGTCAGCACGGGCTTTTTTGCAACTGGGAGCACAGGCTTCTCTATTGGCTTTGCTGCTGTTTCTTTGGCCGCTTCCTTTAAAAATTTTGGAAACGGGTTTATCTCTTCCTCTTCATCATCTCTTTGCCTTGAATCTGCAATCATTGAAACATCTGTTGTATTTCTTTCATTATCCTGCAAGATCGTTTGCATTGAATCACTTGCTGCCATCGCCGCATTTCGGGCCATCTCACGCATGATCTCCTGCGTACGCAATGAATCGGCAGATACATCGTCCTTACCTTTTAGTTTTCCGATCACCTGTCCTTTGTATTGTAAACTGATGATACTATACTTGTTCCACCCGTATTTGTGCATCACTTTTTTATAGAATAACCCTAGCTTGTTGAATTTGTATTCGGCCCCTGAGGCATCTCCAAAAACAATAGTCTGATCCCCGATTTTAGGTATCATTTCAAATTCACGCTGTGGCGTTATTTCAACCTGTTCGATCATCGCCATTAAAAAGGAATCTCGTTGTATCAGCAAACTGAGTTTATTAACATCTTTCAATAAATTGCTGTCAACTTTTGATAACACTTTATTCTCTGATGGAAAACTTGTAAACACAGGCAACCTTGCAGAAAGTTTGTCGCTGATCGGTAATATCATATTGCTGTTGTCAATATAAAAACTACTTCCTTCTTTTGTAAACAGTCTTGCAATAGGTTCTCTTTCCTCCACAGTTGCCTGCAGTATGCCGTTGTTATCAAAGAACAAGTCTGCATCTTTTATCCAAACCTCTCTTTTTAACTCTGCTTCCATTGCGCCGAGGTTGAAACCATCTATTCTTGTACCTGCGATATCACCGGTGTAAGCGCTTATGATCTGCTTCACATCATCTTTATCAATAAAAAAATTATTGCTTACACCATGAATCCTGATTTCTAAGCCTTTACAATGTTTTATATCTTTTGTATGAACTGCAGCAACCAACAATGCCACAGTACTACATCCAATTGCTATCCACATCACTGTGAGCAATATGCTTTTTACATTATATCGTTTGAAAATGTTCACTAATTATTCGATGTTATTTATTAATTAAAATTGCTCTTATTGGTTCTACCAGGGTGTCTATGTCGCCTGCGCCACAGATGATTAATAATTCCGGCTTACTTTTTCTCATTGCTTCCAACAACGCTTCTTTACTCAACACTTTCGCATCTTTCATTTTCATTCTTTCCATGATCATCTCGCTTGTTACCCCTTCCATTGGTAATTCCCTGGCAGGGTAAATAGGGAGAAGCACTACTTCATCAGGGATACTCAACACCTCTCCAAATCCATCAGCAAAGTCTTTGGTCCTGCTGAATAAATGTGGTTGAAAAACAACCATACATTTTTTCCCGGGAAACAATTCTTTTGCGCCAATTATCAAAGCCCTTAGTTCTTCGGGGTGGTGAGCGTAATCATCGATCATCACCAATCCATCTTCTTTAATTATATATTCGAAGCGTCTTTTTACTCCTTTAAATTTTGCTACTGCTTCCTTTATTTTTTCATCAGTTATTCCAACATGCTTCGCCACTGTAATGGCAGCAATCACGTTTTCAATATTGTGCATACCACCCATATTCAACTCAACATCTTTTATTACATCCTCATTTATTTTTACATCAAATTGGTAGCTGCCATTATTGATTTTAATATTTTCCGGCCTCACATCTGCATGCTTGTCATACAAACTATAGCGGATCATATTGGGCACTTTGAATTCATCATTTCTTTTCAATCCATATTTACACAGCAGCAAACCACCCTCTTTTATTTTTGAAGAAAACTCAATAAAAGCTTCCTGCAAATTTTCGGCTGTGCCATAAATGTCCAGGTGGTCGGCATCCATCGATGTTATTACTGCTACATCAGGACTTAGCTGTAAAAAACTCCGGTCATATTCATCAGCTTCTGCAACACTTACATTTTTATCATCAGCCCAAAAATTGGTATCGTAGTTTGAAGCGATCCCACCTAAAAAAGCATTGCAGCCATAACCAGTATCTCTCAAAATATGTGCGATCATGGCACTCGTGGTAGTTTTACCGTGAGTACCCGCAACACATATGCTGTAAGAATTCCTTGTTATCATTCCCAGCACTGCACTTCTTTTCATAAGCGTGTACTCATCATGGGTCAAAAAATAATTATACCCTTGATGATCTTTTGGTATCGCTGGTGTATAAACGATGAGTGTTGCCTGTTTGTCAATGAGCGAAATATCATCTTCATAATGAATGCGAATGCCTTCTGCAACCAATTGCTTTGTTAATGCTGTTTCTGTTTTATCATAACCGCTCACTTTAATGCCGCGGCTGTTAAAATATCTTGCCAGTGCGCTCATACCGATCCCACCGATACCTAAAAAATAAACAGATGATATATTATTTAACTCGTTCAATTTTATATTCGTTTTAATCAGCAGGCAGCCAAAATTGCTTCCGCAATGATCCTGTCTGCATCCTTCACGCCCAATGGGCTGATATTATTAATTAATTTTTGTTGCAACGCATCATCTTTTGATAAAGAAATAACTGCCGGAACCAACTTCAAAAACGCTTCATGATCTTTTATCAATATGGCCGCATTTTTATTAACCAAAATTTGTGCATTCACCGTTTGATGGTCCTCGGCCGCATGCGGATAAGGAACAAATACAACTGGCTTTTTCACTAAGCATATTTCAGAAACAGCCATCGCCCCGCTTCTGCTAATGATCATATCTGCCGCGGTATAAGCAAATTCCATTTGGGAAATAAAATCATTTACATAAATGCTTTCTTTTCCTTTGCAACGTTCCTGGGCCTTATCCAAATAAGGTTTACCCGTTTGCCAGATCAGTTGCAAATCGTTTTGCTCAAACAACTCTATATGCTGGTCAATTGCTTCATTGATATTTTTTGCACCCAGGCTACCTCCAACACTTAAAATCGTTTTCTTGCCCGCTGTAAATCCAAAATATTTTAAAGCCTCTTCTTTCGTTACATGCAGGTCAGATATTATTTGCCTTACCGGGTTACCAGTAACCATGATCTTTGAGGCTGGGAAAAATCTCTCCATGCCTTCAATGGCGGTGAATATCCTTGTGGCCTTTTTTCCAAGAATCATATTCGCCTTCCCTGCAAATGAATTGCTCTCATGTATAAAAGTTGGGATGCCTTTTGTTTGAGCAAATCTTAAAACCGGAAAACTTGAATACCCTCCCACGCCTATCACAGCCGTCGGTTTAAACTCACTGAATATCTGCGATACCTGGAAGAAACTATTAACTAATTTCCATGGCAATGAAATATTTTTTATCAAAGAACTTCGGTTGAATCCTGCTATCGTCAATCCCTTTATCTCGTATCCTGCCTGTGGCACTTTTTCCATTTCCATTTTTCCTCTTGCTCCTACAAAAAGAAATGTTGCCTGTGGTAATATTTTTTTCAATGCGTTTGCGATCGCAATTGCAGGAAAAATATGCCCACCCGTTCCGCCACCAGCTATTATGAAGCGATATGCCTTCATAATTGTATTTTTATTTTTATTATCATCCTGCTGTTTACTATATCAGTTCAGGCTGTGCTTGTCGAAGTCGGTTTATCTATTTAGTACGCCTTCAACAAGCACAGGCTGACAATTCGTAAATATTACTCTTCCAATTTTTCTGCAGCTGTTTCTGCAACTACCAACGACTGTTGCCCTTCCTGTTGTTCTACATTTCGTGCAACACTTAAAATAATACCAATAGATAAACAGGTAAACAGGAAGCTACTTCCACCCATACTTACCAATGGTAGCGTAACACCTGTATTCGGAAACAAGTTTACATTCACGCCCATATTTGCAATTGCCTGTATCACCAATGTAAAACTCAGTGCCAGGGCAAGGAATGCACCAAATGCAAAAGGGCATTTTCGATACAGCCGGATACATCGGTACAGGAATAATAAATAAATACATATAATCACAGCACCGCCTATCATCCCATATTCTTCAATGATGATCGCATAAATAAAATCACTGTAACTGTGCGGTAAAAAATTCCTTTGCTGGCTGTTACCCGGCCCTTTACCCAGCCATCCGCCATTTGCAATTGCAATTTTTGCCTGGTTGATCTGGTAGTTTTTTTCACCATCATCTTCCTTACTTCCGTAAACAAAAGTTTGGATTCGGCTGATCCATGTTGGTATCCGGCCGCTGGCTAAAAACGCAGGCAGCTTTTTTGTTTCATGTGTTTCCTTATCATAAGAAGAAACAGCAATTGTTATCAACAATACTATTGGGATCAACGCAACGCCGATGGTTGCAAGCAGGTGCTTTGTACTTACCCTCCCAATGAACATCAATAACATACTTGTACCTGCAATAAGAATTGACGTGGATAAGTTTGCCGGTGCGATCAATAAACATATAATGGCCACGGGAATGATGATTGGTAAAAAACCTTTCTTAAAATCCTTGATCACATTTTGTTTACGGCTCAGCATCCGGCTCATATACATAAATAATGCAAGCTTGGCAAGATCGGATGTTTGGAAGGTCATATTGATAACCGGGAGTTTGATCCAACGGCTACCAGAATTTAATTGAACGCCAAATAATAATGTATATAAAAGTAAGGGGATCGAAATCAAAAATAATACCAATGCTACTCTTGAATACAATGTATAATTAATGCGATGTGCAAAATAGATAATCAGCAGTCCAAGCATAATAAAAGCAAACTGCTTAAATAAATAACTTTCATTGCTTTTACTATGACTGTAAGCGAGCGAACCCGTGCTGCTATACACCAACAACAAACTTGCCATCGTTAAAATGATAACGATTGCCCATATTACTTTATCACCCCTTGTTTTCTTCACAAGGTTGTCTCCCATATTGCTAAAGGCAGGTGCAAACAGTGATTTTAAATTTACATTTTCGGCCATTGTTCTTATTCGTTCTGTTAGTCATTTAAAGCTGTCAGCTTTAAACACGGTATTATAAATTCTTTACAGCTTGTTTAAACTGGTTTCCCCTGTCCTCGTAATTTTTAAACAGGTCAAAACTGGCGCATGCAGGGCTTAGCAATACTACATCACCCTTATTGGCAAAATGAAATCCTGCCTGAACTGCTTCCTTTGCGCTTTCGGTATTCACCATTAAAGAAACAACATCCCCAAATGCCTCATGAATTTTCCTGTTATCAGTTCCCATGCAAACAATTGCCTTCACTTTCTCTTTCACCATTTCTTTAAGGATATTGTAATCATTGCCTTTATCAACTCCACCAAGTATAAGTATCACCGGTTTGGTCATGCTTTCCAGCGCATACCAGGTACTGTTTACATTGGTTGCTTTGCTATCATTGATAAATTCAATCCCTTTAATAATGATGACTGGTTCCATCCGGTGCTCAAGGCTTTCGAATGTTTGTAAGGCTTCCCTGATCTTTTCTTTTCGTATATCTATTGCCGTTGCGGCCATGCTTGCTGCCATACTGTTATATTGATTGTGTTTTCCTTTAATTGCAAAATCCTCTACACTCATTTGCATTTCTTCACTCTTCCATTTAAGGTGCATTTTTGCATTCATCAAATACGCACCTTGTGGCAGTTCTTTACTCATGGTAATGGTAGCTTTGGTTGATTTTATGGGATAGGTATTAATATTTTTCATTGTTGTCTCATCATCGAGGTTGTAAATAAATACATCCTCCTCCCGCTGGTTCGCTGCAATTTTGAACTTACTCGCTATATAATTCTGCACGTTGTATTCATACCTGTCCAGGTGGTCTTCTGTGATATTGGTAAGCACAGCTACATCCGGCCTGAATGTTTTAATGTCATCCAACTGGAATGAGCTTACTTCCACAACATATAATTGCTTCGGATCAACCACTACCTGCCTGGCGAATGAGTATCCAATGTTCCCTACCATGGCGCAATCCTTTCCTGCATGTTTGCAAATGTGAAAGGTTAGTGCAGTAGTGGTTGTTTTTCCATTGCTGCCCGTAATCGCTATCAACTTGCTGGTACCTATGTACCTGAATGCAAATTCAATTTCACTGATCAGCAAAATGTTTTTTGCCCTGACCTTCTTTATGATCTCCGCTTTTTCAGGAATACCCGGACTCTTAATTATCTCATCTGCCTGTAAGATCTCTTCTTCAGAATGCTTCCCTTCTTCAAAACGGATGTTGTTCTCTATCAATTCCTTTTTATAAACCTCTTTGATCACAGTTCCATCACTTACAAAAACATCATACCCCTTTTGCCTTGCCAGTAAGGCAGCTCCAATACCACTTTCACCGGCGCCAAGTATGACGATCTTTTTCTTCATGAGTATCCCACGAGGCTTTTATAAAATAAAGATGGTTCTTCAACGGTATTGATGATTGCAGGTGTAAGCTTGCAATACGATACCTTGATCCGTTCAGGATAAAAATTGGTTCTTCAATGGTATTGATGATTACAGGACTCGGTCTTGATCAACAATTACCTTTGCGTTCAGGATAAAAAAGTGGTTCTTCAATGGTATTGATGTTTACAGGACAACGACGTCTTGCTCAATGAATACCTTCAATGCTTTTCATAAATTGGTTTTTCAACAGCATAGAATTTAAGGGTCATTATCGTTTCCATCCAGGGTTATGTCATTATTGAAAAGCGATATACCGGTGTTCCATTATGGCTCTGCGGTGTTTTTCTTTATTGCTTTTCAAAAATCATTTAAGCAGATTTATAATAACTGCATTTCAGCTCAACTTCAACTTGTTCTTTTAAACAGACAAGAGCTAAAATCTGTTTAGACATGCACTTACCTAAGTTTTAATGTTACGATTGCCATCGCAATACATAAAATTGTTATGATCCAAAATCGAACTGCTATTTTACTTTCATGGTATCCAAGCTTCTGGTAATGATGATGAAGCGGGCTCATTAAAAAAACCCGTCTTCCTTCTCCATACTTTCGTTTGGTATATTTAAAATAACTCACCTGTATTACCACACTTAAATTTTCAACAAGGAATATGAAACAAAATATCGGTATCAATAATTCCTTTCTTACTATGATTGCCAGTGCTGCAATAATACCACCTAAGGCCAGGCTTCCTGTGTCTCCCATAAATACCTGCGCAGGATATGAGTTGTACCAAAGAAACCCAATGCATGCACCAACAAATGCAGCAATGAAGATGGACAACTCCCCTATATTCGGTATATACATGATATTGAGATACTCTGCCAGTTTTATATTACCACTTACATAAGCAAATATGCCAAGGCATATTCCTATCACAGCACTCACCCCGGTCGCCAATCCATCAAGCCCATCGGTAATATTTGCACCATTACTTACAGCGGTTACAATCAGGATTACAATGATGATGTAAAGTATGTATGTAAAGGCTTCAAGGCTTTTCGGTAGAAGTTTAGCATAATTAAATTCATGTGTTTTTACAAATGGTATCGTTGTGATTGGTGTTTTAACTTTTACAAAAAGGTGCGCTTTCCCATCCAGGTTAACTATATGAAAAGAATCACTCATTAATCTTTCACTTGGCCCCAAATTTTTTTTCACAATCTGTATATCTGCATTGTACACCTCCCGTTCAACTACAACGCTTTTGGTAAAATACAGTGTTGATCCTACAATAAGGCCCAGCACCACCTGCCCAAAAATTTTAAACCTGCCTGCCAATCCATCCGAATCTGATTTCTTATAATCATCTCCTTTTTCTTTCGCAATCCTTTTGGAACGGATCTTCAGGTAATCATCTATAAAACCAATTCCCCCAAGCCAAACGGTGCAAAGCAACATCAGCCTTATATATACCTTATCAAGATCTGCTAGAAGCAACGTAGGAATTATGATAGCGAGTATCAATATAATTCCTCCCATTGTTGGTGTTCCCTTCTTTTGTTGCTCACCGGCCAAACCAAGATCTCTCACTGTTTCGCCTAACTGCTTTTTTTGCAGGAAACGAATAATCTTTTTACCGTATACAGTTGTTATTACCAGTGACAATATGGTTGCCAGCAAAACCCTGAAGGTGATGAACTGGAAAAGCCCGCTTCCCGGAAACCGGTAGTCGTGATTAACAAGCCAATTGAACAAGTGGTATAACATGCAGTTAATTTGATAATTTGGTGATTTGGTGATTTGCTAGTTAGTTGCTTCGTGAAATTCTAATTATCAAATCATCAAATCATCAAATTAATTGATCACTTTTCTAATAATTCAAACATCTCTTTCAGCACTTTCTTATCATCGAAATCATACTTCACTCCTTTTATATCCTGGTATTTTTCATGTCCCTTACCGGCTACAAGGATAATGTCTTCTTTTTCTCCAAGGCTTACGGCTGTTTTAATTGCTTCACGCCTGTCTGCAATTGTGATGTATTTTTTTCTTGACACTACATTTACACCTGCTTCCATTTCTTTTAATATTTCCAATGGATCTTCATTTCTTGGATTGTCGGAAGTAAAAATTACTTTGTCACTATACTGGCAGGCTACTTCAGCCATTACAGGACGCTTGGCAGAATCACGGTTTCCACCACATCCCACAACTGTAATTATCTTCTCAACACCCTGCCGTAAATTTTTGATCGTCGCCAACACGTTCAACAATGCGTCGGGTGTGTGAGCATAGTCAACAATGCCGACGATATTTTCATTGTCACTTAGTATATAATCGAATCTGCCTTCTGCACCGGATAAACTACTCAACACCTGCAGCACTTCTGATTTATCTTTTCCAAGGTTTGTTGCTGCACCATAAACCGCCAATAAATTATAAGCATTGAAAGCACCTATTAACCTGAAATGAACATCCACATCGTTAACCAGCATGTGCAATCCAAGCAAACTGTTTTCAATGATCTTTCCTTTGAAATCGGCCAAAGTAGTAAGGCTGTAGAAATATTTTTTTGCATTTGTATTTTGCAACATAACCACACCTCTTTTATCATCTGCATTGCTGATGGCAAAAGCCGTTTTCGGCAAACTATCAAACCATGATTTTTTTACACGGATGTATTCATCAAATGTTTTATGGTAATCGAGATGGTCATGTGTTATATTACTGAATATACCCCCGGTAAATACAAGTCCGGCGATCCGCTGCTGCTGTATTGCATGGCTGCTGCATTCCATAAATACATACTCACAACCTTCATCCAACATCTGCTTTAGCAACTTATTGAGGCTTATAGCATCGGGGGTTGTATGCGTGGATTCGATAACTGCATCTCCAATTTGATTTTGAACAGTGCTGACCAAACCACATTTATGCCCCATCGCTGTAAAAAGTTTCCACAACAAGGTTACGATGGTTGTTTTTCCATTTGTACCGGTTACGCCTACCAGCTTAAATTTCGAGGAAGGCTCACCATAAAACTGGTGGCTGATCAAACCGGCTGCTACTGAAGTGTTTTCAACGGCCACATAGGTAACATGATCATCAACATTTCCCGGTATACTCTCAGCTATGATCGACGTAGCACCGTTGTGGATCGCCGTTTCTATGAAATCATGACCGTCGAATGCAGTTCCCCTGATAGCAATAAAGCAGCTTCCCGCAGTTACTTTGCGTGAGTCAACCTGCAGATCCTTCACAGCAATTTCCATATTGCCATACACAGACTTGATGCTTACTTTATATAGTATGTCTTTTAACATGACTGCTCTTAATTGAGCATTAATATGATTTTTTGACCCTTGCTAAAATTGGTGCCTGCTGTTATACTTTGATTCACTACTCTTCCTTTGCCCGATACTACGGTTTTAAACCCTTTATTCTCCAGGAGGTAAACAGCATCTTTCAGTCCCATGCCTTTTACATCCGGGGTAATGGAGGCTGCCGTTACTTCCTGTGTTGGAACATTCAATCCTGCAGCATTGTTTTTAAGTCCGGCCACTCTCCACAAACCTGTCATTGATGAGTCCTGGTACGGAATGTTTAAATAACTGAAAATAGATGACCAGTCGTTTTTTACGCCATAGTAATTATAAAGTGTGGTATCAGAGGTAATGTTATCTTTCAATGAGGCCTTGCTTATGAAGCGGCTATAAATATGGTCGCTGATCTCTTTGAATACCGTTCCCGACACATCAGCACCATATATCAATTTTGATTCATTGCTGTTTTGAATAACTACTGCCATCGTGTACTTTGGATTGTCGGCAGGGAAAAAGCCAATAAAGGATGCCTGGTAAATTTTATTGCCTTTGTTGTAGCCCTTATTGTCCAATGCTGTTACAGCCGTTCCCGTTTTTCCTGCAATTGAATAAGCAGAATCAAATAAAATTTTATGACCTGTTCCATGAGCGCTGTCCACTACAGCTCTTAAACATTCTTTGGCCTGCGCCAATGTTTCATCACTAACTATTTTTTCTACCAATACAACAGGCTGGTTTATTTTGATATCAACACCATAATCTCTAACAGAATTCACGAGATATGGTTTCATCATCCTTCCATTATTGGCAACCGCATTATATAACATAAGCATGTGAAGCGGTGTTACCAACTCTTCATAACCATGCGCCATAAATGGAATGGTTGTTTTGCTCCAACTGCGGTTTTTTGGTGTTTTGATGGTTGGTTTCCCCGAGGAAGCGACGATGTCAATACCTGTCATTTTATTCAACCTGAAATGAGCTAGGTGGTCAGTAAATTTCGTTGGTTGATCCTGGTAATATTGAGTTGCCAGTTTTGCGAAGGCAACATTACTGCTACGCAGAAACGCATCTTTCACTGAGATGACTCCTGTTCCCAAATGCGAATCTTTTATTCTTAACCCGGAAAAATATTTCACTCCACCTTCGCAATCTACAGGTGTGCTTATGGTGACATATTTATCTTCTAACAGGCTCAGCAGCGTAGCCAGTTTAAATATCGATCCTGGCTCCGTTGCTTTGGCAATACCATAGTTTAGGTCTTCAGTGTACACGCTATTGCCAATTGCATCTTTTTTAACAGAACCATCAGGATTTTTTTCCTGCCCCAGGTTTGCAATTGCTTTTATTTTACCAGTTGCCGTTTCCATTACGATGGCAGTGCCATGAAGTGAATTATTTCCAACCATCATTTTCATCAGGGCATTTTCGGCAACGTCCTGTATGTAGGTATCAAGTGTAGTAATAATATCCTTTCCATTCACGGGATCAAGTTCGGCACCTTCCACCGGCATGTATGCGCCGGCGCTATATCGCATTAAGCGCTGACCGGTGGTACCCTTCAACAAACTGTCATACGTTCTTTCAAGGCCAACATTTTTTGTTGAATCCATTCTCGATAAACCGATGGTCCTGTTGGCAAGCAAAACATAAGGATTGATTCTTTTATCACGTGGATCTATAATAAAGCCACTTTTATTTCTTCCTTGCCTAACGAGTGGAAAATTGCGCAGGGCTTTGTACTCTTCAAAAGAGATTTTTCTTTTCAATAAATAATAACGTTCATTATTTTTGTAAGCAAATTTTAATTCCTTTTGATACGCAATGGTCGTTTTATCGCCAAAAAGACTGGCAAGGCATATTCCCAGTGAGTCAACATTATCTTTAAAACGCTTGCCATCTTTTTCCCTCAATGCGTCAGCACCAAAGTCAACATAAACATCAAAGATCGGAACCGAAGTGCTAAGCATATTCCCATCTTCACTATAAATTGTCCCGCGTTCAGCATTGATCGGCAGGTATTTCAAATGAAGACTGTCTCCCATCCCTCTCCAGTAACTTCCTTGTGCTGTCTGTATATATATTGCACGGCCAAGAACCATTACACCCAGCAATACTATGCACAGGAAACACAGGTACACTCTCCATAATATGTCTTTCTTAATTTCCAATTCAAATGAGGGGCTGGTTAATGATTGTTTTGGTTTAGGCTATTTTATCGTATCTGATAAATTCGTTGGTGCTGTTTTTAATTCCTTTAATCCCAATGGCTCTACTGCTTTTACCAATTCACTTGCTTTGCTTCTGAAGATCACTTTGCTTTTTATTTCTTTGTATTCGTATTCCAATTCTTTGATATTTTTTTCACTTGTAGATATCCTTCTTATCAATTTATCTGCATAATGTCCATTATATATATACATTACAGCAAGGCCCGCCAGGAATAGGAAAAACGGAATGTTCTTTACGATCACCTGGTAATTGAAATATTTTTTCCAATCAAGTTTTGTATTTGATATTTGAACATCTTCTGTTTCCGGTGTAGCCATTTTAATTTTTATCCTGTTATTTTTTTTCGGCAATACGCAGTTTGGCACTTCTCGACCTGCTGTTGGTCTTAAGTTCTGTGCTTCCTGCAATAATTGGTTTCCTGGTAATTATTTTAAGTGATGTTTCTTCACGTCTTCCAAAAACATCATCGTTCTCTTTTTCGTCAAATGTTCCTTGTTTAAAAAATTGTTTCACTATCCTGTCTTCCAAAGAATGAAAGCTGATGACTGATATTCTTCCACCTGGTTTCAATACCTGTACAGATTGTTCCAACATTTCCTTCAATGAACCTATCTCGTCGTTTACCTCTATTCTAAGTGCCTGGAAAACCTGGGCTAAATATTTATTGGGATTTCCTTTCACGATATGCTTAATGGCTTCTTTAAACTGGTTGATCGTTTTGATGGCAGAAATAGTGCGTTGAACGATAATTGTTTTGGCCAGTGTTTTTGCATTAGTAACTTCTCCGTATTTTTCAAACATTTTCTGAAGTTGTAATTCTGAAAATGATTTGAGTACATCCGCTGCCGTTAGTTGCTGCCTGTTATCCATTCGCATGTCAAGCGGTGCATCAAAACGGGTAGAAAACCCCCGGTCTGCTTCGTTGAACTGGTGGCTTGAAACACCCAGGTCGGCCAGTATTCCATCAACAGCTGTATGCTTATTCACTCTTAGGAACCGCTGCAGGTGACGGAAATTTTGCTGAATAAAAATCACCCTTTCGTCAGCAGGGAGGTTTTGTTTTGCATTTGCATCCTGGTCGAATACAATCAGTTTTGCGTTTGGCCCAAGCTTTTCCAATATGGCCCTGCTATGGCCGCCACCGCCAAATGTGCAATCAACATAAACGCCCCCGGCTTCGATATTCAGTCCTTCGATCACTTCGTTCAATAATACAGGAACATGGTACCCTGCCTCCTCGGCTGGCTGATCGGTCGCATTTATGTTCTTGATATTCTGCATACTTTCAACCATTCAACCTGCCATCCCTTTAATTTTTCCTGCCATTGAACAAATCGTCCATGTTTTTATTCATCACCTCATTCGCCAGCTTACTGAAAGCCTCCGGAGAAAAAGATTCAAAGAACTCTTGGTATTTCATTTTATCCCAGATTTCCAGTTTGTTAACTGCCGATACCAGCACAATGTCCTTTTCCAATGAAGCGTGTTCCAATAAGTTTTTCGGCAAAAGCAGCCTTCCTGCGCTATCAAGTTCAACCTGTGTGGCCCCATTTAAAAAATAACGGCGGAATTCTCTAACTTTAGGGTCAAAATCATTTAATTGGCTTATTTCTTTATAGATTGGTTTCCAACTTTGTATGGGAAAAAGTGTCAGGCATTTTTCAAAACCCCTATTGATTACAAAACTGGTATTTTCCTCCCCTGGCAGTTGTTTTTTGACAGCACCGGGCAAAAGAAATCTTCCTTTTGTATCAATTGTAGATTCATATTCGCCGATGAAGGAGATCATGAAAGGATGAAATTTGGGGTTAAGTAAATATTATTAACACAAAATAACACTTTTTACCACTTTGTCGTATAAAAAATAAAGAAAATCTTTATCCACAGCATTTATAATCAGTTCTGTGGCTGTTTTTAACAGTTTTTCCAATAAGAGGGATGTGATTTGGATGTGGATTGATGTGGATAGCTGTGGATAACCCTAATTCTTTGATAATTATGTTATAAGGGGGGATTGGCTGAGGGAGAAATGTAGATTACCCTTGTTTAGCTAATGGTATTGTAAGAATAAAGCAGCTTCCCTTTCCCAAAGTACTCTCCGGCCGGATGGTTCCATGATGTGCATCGACCATCGTTTTTACATAACTAAGGCCCAGGCCAAAACCTTTTACATCATGAATATTTCCGGTATGAGCCCGGTAAAATTTTTCAAAAATACGGTTCAAAGTTTCTTTATTCATCCCAATACCATTGTCCTCAATTTTTATCCGGATTGAATTTCCCTGGTTGGATGTATGCAATTTAATTAAAGGGATTTCCCTGGAATATTTTACGGAATTGTCCAGGAGGTTATTGATGATATTGGTGAAATGCACCTCATCAGCCATAATAAAATCTTTTTGCGCTTCCAGGGTAGTTTCAATTTTACCGCCTTTTTCTTCAACGGGCAGCGTAATGTTGTTGATAGCACTTTTAATTAATGAATGAGCAGATAATTTTTTTAAGTTAAGCTGTACTTCCTGTTTGTCAAGCAAAGCTGCCTGCAAAATTGTTTCCACTTGCTTATTCATTCGCTTGTTCTCTTCCTTGATGATACCCGTGAAATAATTTGTTTTTTCTTTATCACCGCTTACTTTTTCATTCTTCAATGCATCCACTGCAAGAGAAATAGTAGCCAGTGGAGTTTTAAATTCATGGGTCATATTATTGATAAAATCGGATTTTATCTCACTTAGCTTTTTTTGTTTTAGCAATGTCCTGATCGTAAGAAAAAAGGCTGTAGTGATGATGATGGTAAACAAAATTGCACCCATGATAAACCAGGTGATCTCTTTTAATACGATGGTGCGTGAATGAGGAACTATTACAGCGAGAAATTCTTCTTTGGCAAGGTTCTCTAAATTACTGCCGCTGGGCGGGATGAGTTGGATAATGCGCCGTATGTTGTGGGCGCTGTCTAAATAATATTTGAAAAAATTATCTGTCGCCACCTGCTCTCCTGTGAGGGAATTTTCAGTAACGGCAAATTCGAAAGGAATGTCCTTCATTAGATTTTTTTTCAGGGAAGCCTTGAGAATGTCGTTGATATCCTCTCTTGAAAATCTTTGTATAACAGAAGGCTTAAAAAACTCCATTTTCATCTTATCCGGGAAATGGAGATCGGACTTTTTGGGAAAGGGAAATGCTGTACGGTCCTGTACCAGCTTTTCGGCTGC
Organism: Ferruginibacter sp.; assembly: GCA_039921685.1. GTDB lineage: Bacteria > Bacteroidota > Bacteroidia > Chitinophagales > Chitinophagaceae > Ferruginibacter. The sequence goes on along the minus strand of JBDSBG010000041.1, from coordinate 30,869 downwards.
TTCTGACACTGCCCTGGTAATATTATCATCAAGCTGCTGTTCTTTTATCTCTTTTGCACTTTTTAACAATAAAAACTGGAAAAATATCAACCCAAGCAATGAGAGGAGTATTAATACAGTAATAATGGGGAAAATTTTCTTCATAATTAGTGGTAGTATGCAACCAGTGTCTTTACGTGCAAAAATAGCACACTATCTGCTACTAATAGCTACCTTGATCAAGTATGCAAAACTTTAACTAATACAACCCACAAAAAGAATTCAATTTTTAAAATCATTTTGCAATAAAATCTTATTTTAGAAATATGATTGACCCCCGCCAGGATATACTATTGATTGCGGACCCTTTTTTAAAGGATCCTAACTTTATGCGTACTGTTGTGTACATATGCAGGCTTTCAGAAGAAGGCTGTTTCGGATTTGTATTGAATAAACTTTTTGAACAAAACCTGGGTGAACTTATTACCGACCTGGAAAATTTTGAAATACCTGTTTTTACGGGTGGCCCGGTTCAACCGGATACAGTTCATTATATACACCAGTATCCGGAGCTTATTCCGGGGAGTTATAAAATATCAGATGAAATACACTGGGGTGGAGATTTTGAAATTGTAAAAGAACTGATCAGGGAAAACCGCATTGACCTGAGCAAGATCAAATTCTTTATTGGCTACAGTGGTTGGGACAAAGACCAGCTTGAAAATGAAATGAAAGAAAAGAGCTGGCTAACGGCAACTTCTACACGCAAAATTGTTTTTGATACCTCCCCGGAAAACGTATGGAAAGAAAGTATTGAACACCTGGGCGGTAAATATAAAATGATGATAAACTTCCCGATCGACCCGCAGTTAAATTAAAAAATTTACCTTTCATCAAAATTACATTTGTTATATAAACTGCTTAAGGTACCGGCGAGACTTGCAATCAGGCTGTATTGCAGGAAGATCAGCATCAATAATAAAAACATCCTTGAGTCCGGGGGGCCACTGCTCATCGCATCCAATCATCCCAATTCCTTTCTTGATGCTATTATACTGGCCACGTTGTTCGACAAGCCCATCTATTCGCTTACAAGAGGTGATACTTTTAAAAAGAAATTCTATGCTGCCCTTCTTAATTCTATGAACATGCTGCCGGTGTACCGGATGAGCGAAGGCGCAGAAAACCTGGAGGAAAACTATAAAACATTTGAAAAATGTAAAGATATTTTTAAAAAAAATGGCATTGTTTTAATATTCAGCGAAGGCCGTTGTATCAATGAATGGAAGCTCCGCCCCCTAAAAAAAGGAACGGCAAGATTGGCCATGAGCTGCTGGCAGGAAGAGATTGATCTTGAAATAATTCCAACAGCAATTAATTACCAGTCGTTTAGTTCTTTTGGGAAAAATGTCCAGATAAATTTTGGAAACATCATCACAGAAAAAGAGATCAGCGCCACTAACGGGTATGGAAACACGATCAACGATATTAATAAAAAACTAAAACAGGAATTAAAAAAAATAACAATAGAAATTGACAGCAGCGATGAGCAAACAATTTTAAAAACGTTTGAGGTCAAACAATCATTCTTAAAAAAAATAATCCTCTTTTTACCGGCGGCTACCGGTTATATGCTTCATGCCCCGCTTTATATTCCCATTCAAAGATTTAGCTGGAAAAAAGCAAAACATATAGATCATTATGATTCGGTAATGGTGGGGTTACTTTTCATTTTATATCCATTCTATTTGTTACTGGTTTCATTCGCTGTTTACCTGGCTATAGGCGGCTATTGGTGGGCTTCCTGCTTTTTATTATTGCCATTTTGCGCATGGAGCTTCGTACAAATAAAAAAACAATTCTAAAAATTTTTTCAAATAAAAAAGCCCATACAATAATGCATGAGCCTTTTTGTTGTCCCGCTCTAAAAATTATTTTTCCACTGCACCTTCTACAAGTACTGTCGTTTTATTATTCAGCACTTCCACAAAACCGCTAAGTATCGTATAGGATGCAGTTGCATTTTTATCTTTTAATATTTTCAGGTTGCCTGCTTTTAATGCACTCACCAGGGGAGCGTGTTTGTCCAGTACTTCAAACAAACCACTTATACCCGGAAGTTGTACACCGTACACTTCGCCGCTGAAAATTTTTTGTTCCGGAGTTAATATTTCTAAAGTCATGAATACAATTTGATGATTTGATGATTTGGTGATTTGGTGATTTGATAATTTAGATGCTGTATTTAATCATCAAATTACCAAATTGACTTATTACCAAATTATGCTTGTGCTGCTGCCATCAATTTTTTTCCTTTTTCAACTGCATCCTCCAACGTACCCACAAGGTTAAACGCAGCTTCAGGATATTCATCCACTTCACCATCCATAATGGAATTGAAACCACGTATCGTATCTTCAATTGGAACCAGCACACCCTTCAAACCCGTAAACTGCTCGGCAACGAAGAACGGCTGGCTAAGGAAACGTTGAACTTTACGTGCTCTTGATACAACCAATTTATCTTCGTCACTTAATTCATCCAATCCAAGAATCGCAATGATATCCTGCAACTCCTTATAACGTTGTAAGATCAATTTTACTTTGTTTGCGGTATCATAATGCAGATCACCCACGATCAATGGAGTAAGAATCCTTGAAGTAGAGTCCAACGGATCCACTGCAGGGTAAATACCAAGATCTGCAATCTTACGGCTCAAAACGGTTGTTGCATCCAAATGCGCAAATGTTGTTGCCGGCGCCGGATCGGTCAAATCATCCGCAGGAACATATACTGCTTGCACAGAAGTAATTGAACCATTTTTTGTAGAAGTAATTCTTTCCTGCATCAGCCCCATCTCAGTAGCAAGTGTTGGCTGGTATCCCACCGCACTTGGCATACGGCCAAGTAAAGCTGATACTTCTGAACCCGCCTGCGTAAAACGGAAGATATTATCAACAAAGAAAAGAATGTCTTTTCCCTGTCCGTCACCTTCTCCATCACGGAAATACTCTGCGATGGTCAGGCCGCTCAAAGCCACACGAGCCCTTGCTCCCGGTGGTTCATTCATTTGCCCGAATACGAAAGTCGCTTTTGATTCTTTTAAACCTGCCACATCAACAGCACTTAGATCCCAACCACCTTCTTCCATACTATGTTTAAACTTTTCACCGTAATTCATGATTCCAGCCTCGATCATCTCACGCATAAGGTCATTTCCTTCACGTGTTCTTTCTCCCACACCTGCAAATACTGAAACCCCGTTGTATGCCTTCGCAATGTTGTTGATCAATTCCTGGATCAAAACCGTTTTACCTACACCAGCTCCACCAAACAAACCGATCTTTCCACCTTTTGCATAAGGTTCGATCAGGTCAATTACTTTAATACCAGTATATAGGATCTCATTTGCAGTACTTAGGTCTTCAAATAATGGAGGCTTCGCATGAATAGCACGTCCGCCCACCTTACTCACCTGGGGTAAACCATCAATAGCATCACCCGTTACATTGAATAAACGCCCTTTGATTCCATCACCGACGGGCATCATAATTGGTTTCCCGGTATCAACCACTACAGTGCCACGAACAAGCCCTTCCGTTCCGTCCATCGCGATGGTACGTACACTGTCTTCTCCAAGATGCTGTTGTACTTCAAGAACAAGTGTGTCGCCATTATCTCGCTTCAGTTCCAGGGCATTTAAAATTTCAGGAAGCTTTGAATCACTGTCAAACTGCACATCCACAACGGCTCCGATGATCGATTTTACTTTACCAGTATTGGCCATAATATATATTTAGATTATGTGACGTATTATTTCAGGGCGCAAAGGTAAGGGCTGAACATGGGAAATAAAAATTAGAATGGAGGTTTTTTTATTGACGAGAGCGCATCTTTGTAAATAATGGCAGTATGACCTTGAAAGGCATATAATTCGTAAACAAGAACACATTTTTAATACTCAATATTCAACCCTTAATACGCAATGTCCGATGCTGGTTTTTTCTACCTGGATATGGTACTTGCACATCGAAAATTTGGATTTTGAAATTGAGTGAGCGCTTTTTTATCAATATTATCAGTAAGGCTTGCAAAGGAATGAAATTGTAAAATGAACCATTAATACGCAGTTTTCAACGCTTAATACCCATGCTTGATGCTGACTTTTTTTACTTGAACATTGCACATCGTACGTTGAACATTGAAAATTAATTTAAAGTTCACGACATTAGACAAAAGCCTCAGTTATTCAAGGCCCATTCCCGGTCCCCGATTCCCGATTGCCGGTTTTCTATTCGCTACATATACCCCCGCCAAAATGATCACCAGGCTGCCAATTTGCTTCCAGCCAATTTTTTCACCATACACAATTCCCCACCCGATGGCTACTAATGGAATGGCGTATGTTACCATGGAAGAAAAAACAGTTCCTGACCTTTTGATAAGCATATAAAACATTACCGAAGCGATGGCCGTTCCGCAAATACCGAGAATACATGAATACCCCGTAGAAAATAAAATACCATGGTCCATCAGGTCATATTTAAAATAGCCCGTAAAGTATAAAACGATCAATGCCGGTATTGCATTTAGCGACAATGCCAGGGAAGCAATTTGTAGAGAAGGTATCTCGTTCAAATGCCGTCTCACCATGTTTATATTTATTCCATACATGATCGTGGCTATTACGATTAATATAACATCCATTCCGTTGCTATGATCTGAAAAATCGGGTTGGCTGAGAAATAATAAAATGGTCCCTGCAAAAGCGATCAGGATCCCAAGTACTTTATTGAAAGAGGTTTTATTTTGAAAAAAGATTGCTCCAACAATGATCACAAAAATTGGTGTAAGAGAATTTAAGACTCCGGCCAGGGCGCTGTCAATTCGTTCTTCGGCAATACAAAATAAATAGGCCGGCAATAAACTACCCAATGTACCCGATAAAAAAGTGAAAAGGATCTTATTCGCAGGTATCTGCCTGTAACTTTTATATGCAATGGGCAGTAATATCAACCCTGACGAAATGATGCGCAATGAAGCAACCTGGTAGGCACTCAAATGCATCATCCCCTCTTTCATTAAAATAAAACTGCTTCCCCAGATAAACGAAAGTATGATGAAGATTAGCCAGTTAATTAATTTATAGGTCAAATGGGAAATATTAAGTTGACAAAGTTCAACATTTTTATTTTACTGCTGTTTTTTTAATTATAATATGTACGTTTGACCCCTGGTAATATTTCTTATTCCACTAAAAACTAACAACTATGGGATTTGTAAAAGAGTTTAAAGATTTTGCAATGAAAGGCAATATCGTAGACCTTGCCGTTGCGGTAATCATTGGTGGCGCCTTTGGCGCAATTGTATCGTCTTTAGTAGATGATATTATAACGCCCTTGATCCTTACGCCCGCATTAAAAGCAGTAGGCGCTTCCAACATCGGTGAATTGCATTATGGTGCTATTAAGTATGGCAACTTTTTATCGGCCGTCATCAAGTTCATTGTAATTGCATTCGCATTGTTCTCTATCATTAAAATATTGAATGCTACAAAGAAAAAAGAAGAGGCTGTTGCTCCTCCTGCACCATCATCAACAGATCTTCTATTAATGGAGATACGCGACAGCCTGAAAAAATAATTTCTACTATTATATTTTAATAATAATGGCTGCCAGCCCAGGCAGCCATTTGTTTCACACAACGAAAATTTCTATGAAGAAAATACTTTTTTTCTCAGCAATAATTTTGATCTCTGTAGCTGCCAGGTCACAGGATGGTACAGTTAGCGGCTTGAAAAAAGATGCTGACAAAACAATTAAAAAAGATGCAAATGATACCATTCCCAAAATATGGAAATTGGGTGGAAATTTCAGCCTTAACATAAACCAGGGTTCATTGAGCAACTGGTCGGCAGGCGGTGATAAATTTTCTTTTTCACTAAATTCTTATTTGAACCTCTATGGCTTTTATAAAAAAAATAAACACAGTTGGGACAATACACTTGACCTTGCTTATGGCATCGTAAAAACAACCAGTCTCGGCAGCAGGAAAGCAAGTGACCGCGTAGATTTCCTTACAAAATATGGGTATGCAATCGGGAAAAAGGTAAATGTTGCAGCCCTGTTCAATCTTCGTTCACAGTTTGCAAAGGGATATTCCTATTCGAAAAATTCTGTTGGTGCTGATTCGGCAACATTAACTTCAAAAACCTTTGCACCCGCTTACTTATTACTCTCTCTTGGTATTGATTGGAAACCAAATAATGATTTTTCTTTGTTTGTTTCGCCCATAACACAAAGATGGGTGTTGGTTTCTGACACTTTACTTGGCCCGGGCTATGGCCTTGACCCCGGGAAAAAAGTAAAAAGTGAATTTGGCGCATTTCTTTCTGCCAATTATCTAAAAAAAATCGGCAGCAATTTTACTTTTAAAACCAGGCTGGACCTCTTCTCGAACTACAAACATGAACCCGCTAACATTGATATCTACTGGTCAAATGTTCTGACAGCCAAACTAACCAGGTATATTAATTTTTCATTTAACCTGGATATGATCTATGACAACGACACAAAAAATATAAATCCCAATAAGGGCCCGGCCCCACAATGGCTTCAATTGATGGGCATTGGACTGGCATATACTTTTAAGAAAAAATAATTTATAGTGATGTCTGCTTTTTGAAAGGAGGTTTCAGTTCAAATCATGTGAATATTCTTTATTTTTGTTGAGTCCCGAAGTCATTATCTTCGGGACTTTCTATTACTTTAAATCAGCGGAATTTGAGCCAGAATACAGAATCATACCAAATTAAGTTAGCGGAGTTTGAAGGCCCTTTTGACCTGTTGCTTTTTTTTATTGAAAGAGATGAACTGGATATTTATAATATCCCTATAACGAAGATCACCAACGAATTTTTAGACCATATTCACCAGTCAGAAAAACTGAACATCGAACTTAGCAGTGAATTTATTTTATTCATAAGCACGCTGATGCGCATCAAAGCAAAAATGCTTTTGCCAAGAAAAGAACTCGATGCTTTTGGTAACGAAATCGATCCAAGGCTTGAACTTGTTGATAAAATCCTGGAATATAAAAAATTCAAAGAAGCTTCTGCAAAAATGGCCGAACTGGAAGCAATCCGTGTACTCATGTTCAAGAGAGGAAATTTGCATAAAGAACTTGCCATGATTGGTGAAGAAGCAGGTGAGGGCACGGAAATACAAACCGTAACCATGTTTAAACTGATGAAGGCTTTTGAGAAAGTGATCCAGCGTTTACATGAAAAAGCAAACAAGCCCGTTCATACTGTTGTGAATTATAATTACACAATGGAGGGCACAAAGGAATATATGCTCAACCTTTGCAGCACGGAAAAAACATTGTCATTCGAAAAAATATTTGACGTTGCTGAAAACCGGATCCATGCTATTTTCCTTTTCCTTAATATGCTGGAGCTGGTGCAACAAAAATATTTACACATTCTTATCGGCGAAGGCCGGAATAATTTCATCATAGAATTCAATGATGAAAGAGAAGAAGAAATAAGTAACGCACTGACCCCGGAAGATTTTGGCCAACAGAATTAAAATACCAGGTTTAAAGCGTTCAAAAGGTTAAGAGGTTCAAAAGGTTCAAAAGGTTCAAAAAGTGTAAGAGGTTTAAGAGGTTGTTCAACTTTTTAAACCTCTTAAACTTTTTAAACGCCTCAAAATAATCCGAGCGACAAACCCCAACATCAGCGTTGATCTATGAAGCATTGTCAGTTTCCGCAATTGGTACTATATTTGATGTTTAAACACCGATTAAATTTCTTTTTATGAAAATGACAGTACAAAAGGCTTCTGATAGAGGCGGTGCCGACCACGGTTGGTTGAATGCAAAACATTATTTCAGCTTTGCAGGTTATCACAATCCGGAGAAAGTGCATTTTGGGTTGCTAAGGGTGTTAAATGATGATACGATTGCTGGTGGAACGGGTTTCCCGGCGCATCCCCATGATAATATGGAGATCGTAACCATCCCTTTAAGTGGTGCATTGCAACACAAAGACAATACGGGTGGCGAGGGTGTGATAAAAGCTGGTGATGTACAAATAATGAGCGCAGGTTCAGGTGTTAAACATTCTGAATTCAATGCTTCAAAAACAGAAGATGCAACTTTATTCCAGGTTTGGATATTTCCGAAATTAAGAAATATCAAACCAAGGTATGATCAAAGGTCTTTTGACATAAACGATAGAATAAACAAATGGCAGGTGGTGGTTTCTCCAAATGAAACCGACAATGCCTTGTGGATAAACCAGGATGCAAGATTTTCACTTACGAAACTGGAAGCCGGTAAAATGCTAACTTATGAAAATGCTTTTAAAGGGAATGGCGTTTATCTTGTTGTGGTAAATGGCAGCGTGGAAATAGATGGTAAACAATTCAGCAAAAGAGATGCAGTTGGAATTGCTGATGCTGACCAGTTTTCCATAAAAGCCAACGAAGATGCGGAGTTGATGGCGATAGAAATACCGATGAATTAAACCCTGTCGGCGGTTGCAAACCCCGACAGCGGTTGGGAAAATGAGTAGTGAAGAATCGTAAAAAAGTCTCTTAGGAAATTAAGAGACTTTGTATTTTCAGCAATTCAATAGGATAGGTTTTCCGTGGGCATGAATTGTAAACCAAGAGAGTTTAGAGATATGAGTTAGGAGTTAGGAGTAAAGAGTTCATCTTTTAATTTGCAATTCCGTAATTAATAAATTCACAAGCTAACTGATCGAAAGAATTTCAAATCAATATCAATCAACTCTTAACTCATAATTCTTAACTTTTAACTCAATTAAAGATTTTTAACAGGATCGGTTTTTCAGAAGCATCAATAATTTTTTTCAGGCTTTGCAGGAATATTGGTGATACGGTCGGGCATCCCCAGCTTTCACAAATGGATCCCGGATACACTTCTTCTGAAGGCACACAGGAATGTGAATGCAGTACAACAAATCTTTCAAAGGCATTGTTATTGGTTTTATCAAGGCCATATAATTTATAGGCTAATCCAAATTTTCCATTGTAAGGTTTACCAATTCTATAGTTTCCCAATGATGTGCAGTTGCTTCCGGAAACATTTGAAAAAAACAGGCTGCTATCTGCCCTGTAAGAGCCACTGCCATGTGTTACAAGTCCTGCCAGTTCCATAGAATCTTTTCCAATATTATAGACAAAAAACCTGTTCTTTCCTGGATTTATATTCATGTCTATTAAAAAACAAACTGCTTTATTAAAATTTCTTTCTTTAAGATAATCCCGCAATTCTGCTGCTTTCTCTTTAAATCGCCTATCCCGTTCTTTGTTTGCAACCTTTGCTTTTACATGCACCGAATAATTTTTATTCGTTGCATTTACTTTTGGTTTGTACCAAAAGAAATATCCCAAAGCAGTAATCATTGTTATCAGTAAGAATAACAGGCTACTAATTTTCATAAAAAGTTTCATGCAAAAAGTTGTGGCGCTGAGATTGATAACGCCGTTATTTCCATAAAATTTTTCCTGGAACGTTAAAGAAGAGCAAAAACGTTTTGAAGCCTTGAGATGAATGGGAGTATCCTGAGTTAGTTGATCTAAATCGGAGAAAGAAAAGCGCTGTTTTTAAAACGTGTAACTTTAAAAACATATAATGAAAACAGCGTGACAATAAAAAACCCGCAAATGCGGGTTTGAATATATTAGAATCAAAAATGATCAGGTGAAAACCTTAAGTTCCGCCATTGCCCTTAGTTCCTTTGCAATACCATTTGCGTCAATACCAATCTCATCGTATAATTGTTTCGGTGTACCGTGTTCTACCAAACGGTCTGGGATACCCATGATCCTGATAGTTGCCTTGTAACCATGTTCATTCATAAATTCCAGGATCGCAGAACCAAAACCGCCAACAACAGTTCCGTCTTCAACTGTAATGATCTTATTGAATTTACCAAATACCTCATGCAGCAGATTTTCATCCAAGGGTTTTACAAAACGCATATCATAGTGGGCAGGATTTATGCCTTCGGCTTTCAGGTCTCTTATTGCTGCAGCCGCAAAGTTTCCGGGATGGCCGAAAGTAAGAACGGCGATATCCTCCCCATCTTTTATTTTCCTGCCTGTACCAACCTTAATTTCTTTCATTGGCGTTCTCCATTCTGGCATTACACCTTCTCCCCGCGGATAACGAATCACAAAAGGAAGTTCGTTACTATCAAGTTGGGCAGTGTACATTAAATTGCGAAGTTCAGATTCATTCATTGGCGCACTCACGATCATGTTTGGAATGCAGCGCATATACGCAATATCGTAACAACCGTGATGCGTTGGGCCGTCTTCACCAACAAGACCAGCCCTGTCTAAACAAAATATTACAGGCAATTTTTGTATTGCCACATCATGAATAACCATATCGTATGCCCGCTGCATAAAGGATGAATAGATATTGCAAAACACTTTCATTCCCTGTGTGGCCAAACCGGCACTCACTGTAACGGCGTGCTGTTCGCAAATACCCACGTCAAATGCACGGTCAGGCATTTGCTCCATCATGTATTTTAAAGAGGAACCGCTCGGCATTGCCGGGGTGATCCCGAGTATCATTTTATTTTTTTCTGCAAGCTCAATGATCGTATGCCCAAATACATCCTGGTATTTTGGAGGTTGTGGAATATCAAATGCTTTTTTCCGAATCTCCCCCGTTGTTTTATCAAACAAACCTGGTGCATGCCAGAGTGTTTGATCTTTTTCTGCAAGGTCATAGCCCTTACCCTTAACCGTTTTAATATGCAGGATTTTTGGGCCTGGTATATTTTTAAGATCTTTAAGTGTATCAATGAGCTTACCAACATTATGCCCATCGATCGGGCCAAAGTACCGAAGGTTCAATGCTTCAAAAAGATTGGCGCTGCTGCTCACCATGCCTTTAAGCCCATCCGTTAGTTTCTGTGCCATAGACCGGGAGAAAGATTTTCCAACAGGCAATTTTCCCAATAGCTTCCAAACATCATCTTTTACTTTATTGTAAGTGGGAGATGTTGTAATGTCAGTTAGATATTCTTTCAATGCCCCAACATTGGGATCAATGCTCATGCAGTTATCATTCAAAATAATAAGAAGATTGCTGTTGGCCGCACCCGCATGGTTCATTGCTTCGAATGCCAAACCTGCAGTCATGGCACCATCGCCAATAACAGCAATATGCTGCCGGTCTTTTTCACCTTTGTAATAACTGGCCATCGCCATACCAAGTGCTGCGCTGATTGATGTGGATGAATGTCCCACACCAAAAGTATCATATTCACTTTCGCTGCGTTTTGGAAAACCGCTTAATCCATGGTATTTCCTGTTTGTAGGAAAAATATCCCTGCGGCCTGTAAGAATTTTATGGCCATAAGCCTGGTGGCCTACATCCCATACAAGCTGATCATATGGAGTATTGAAAACATAATGAAGTGCCACACTCAATTCAACTACGCCAAGGCTTGCACCAAAATGACCACCATGAACGCTAACCACGTCAATGATATACTGGCGAAGTTCGTCAGTAACCGCCTGCATTTGTTCTTTGCTTAATTTTTTGAGATCGGCTGGGCTGTTGATTTGTTGAAGTAATGCGCCGGGTTTGATTTCCATTTCGAGTTAGGCTTTATGAGTGCAAAAGTACAGTTTTAACTGGGTTTACTATACATTAACGCTGTTATATGCGAAATGTTTGTAATTAAGGCTGCATTTTTAAGATAAGATTTGGGTTTGGGCAATTTTGCAGGTACTTCGCCGCCTCACTCATTTTGCACACGCCAGGGTAATCACCTATATAATTCCCCATATCCAGGATAATTTGGAAATGAAGATGCGGAGGCCAGTTGCCATTCTCTTCCCAGGGGCCGAAATGGGCAAAATTCTCTCCTCTTGTTATGAACTGGCCAACACGTTTGTCTTCCAGGTCCATTAAAGAAAGATGACCGTAAAGCGTATAAAAATTGACTGTATTCAATTGATGCTGTAAAATGATCGTTGCACCATAATCACCAAAATTATTGTTGAAGGCAAAGCTGTGGATCATGCCACCAAGGGGGGCAAATATTTTTGTACCGGCTGCTGCCCAGATGTCAATGCCAAGGTGAAGGCTGCGAGGTTCATCAGCAGAAATATTATCAAAAATATTTTTATCAAACAAATTACTGCGCCTGTACATTTCACGATGCTCTTTATAACCACCGACCAGGTAAGTGGCCTTGTTTTTCATTCTTTCATTTTCAATAAAAGCAGAAAAAATACCCGGAGCGCTATAAACAGATTCATTAAAAAACTGGTTGTCTTTGGAAAGATCCAATGCTACAATTTTATCAGCAACCTTATTAAACGGAACAACAGGAAAATAATCGTAAGCATGTTTCTCAAGGATACGAACGATATTATCAGCATCAATATTCATAATGCAAAGTTATGCGTTGATATGGTTGATAGAGTTAATAAAGTTGAAATTGTTGATAAAGCGACGCGAAACTTCTCAACTTCGTCAACTGTGTCAACCTTAAACGCTAAAGCACTACATTCACCATCTTCCCCTTCACAAAAATTATTTTCTTAGGCCGGTTCCCTTCCAACCATTTTTGAACTATATCGTTTTCTAAAACTATTTTTTCAACTTCGGGTTGCAAGGCATTCACATCCATGCTGATCGTTGTACGCAATTTCCCATTGATAGAAATGGGATATTCTTTGGAAGTTTCAACCAGATATTTTTCTTCCAGTACCGGGTAGCTTGCATCCAAGATCGTTCCTTCGTTTCCCAATTCATGCCAGAGTTCTTCAGCAATATGTGGTGCATAAGGAACAAGTAAGGTCAACAGTTGCTCAAGTATTTCTTTCTTATGACATTTCAAATCTGCCAGTTCATTTACGCTGATCATGAAAGCACTTACTGCAGTATTGAAGGAAAAATTCTCAGTATCGGATTCAATTTTTTTGATCGTCTTGTGCAGGACTTTTAATTCGGCATCGGTTGCTTTATCATTATTCCAGATCTTTCCTTTCAGTTCATCAAAAAACAAACGCCATAATTTTCTTAAAAAACGATGAACACCTTCAATGCCTTTTGTATCCCATGGTTTGCTTTGTTCAACAGGTCCGAGGAACATTTCGTACATGCGGAAAGTATCGGCACCGTATTTATCCGTTAGCATAACAGGATCAACCGTATTGAAGTAACGTTTACTCATTTTCTCCGTTTCAACACCGCATATATACTTTCCATCTTCAAGAATAAATTCTGCATTTGCGTATTCAGATTTCCATTGCCTGAACGAATCAACATTCAATTCAATTCCATCAACTATATTAACATCAACATGAAGATCGTTTACCTCATAATTATTCTTTAGACTATAAGAAACAAACTTATTTGTACCAGCAACTCTATAAACAAATCTCGAACTCCCCTGTATCATCCCCTGATTCACCAACCTTTTAAATGGCTCATCAAACCCAATCAAATTCAAATCATACATTACCTTTGTCCACATACGGCTGTACAATAAATGGCCAACAGCGTGTTCTGTTCCGCCAATATAAACATCTACCTGGTTCCAGTAATCGCTGGCAGAACGATCGCAAAATGTTTCGTTGTTTTTTGGATCCATGTAGCGAAGGAAATACCAGCTGCTTCCTGCGTAGCCGGGCATGGTAGAGGTTTCGCGTTTGACTGATTCCAGGTGAGCATTTTCTTCTGTGAGGTCCACCCAAGTACTTCTTAGAAAGTCCTCCCAACTCACATTCACCCATTCTTCAATATTCGCCAAAGGCCCCTCCCCTTCCGGTCCCGGGCCATACTTTTCTACAAAAGGCAATTCAAGCGGTAATTCATTTTCATTTAATGGAACTGCAATACCATCTTCCCAAATGACAGGAAATGGTTCGCCCCAATAACGTTGGCGGCTGAAACCTGCATCACGCATGCGGTAATTCACTTTGCGTTTGCCAATACCCAGCTCCTCAATTTTACTAATCGCAACTCCAATCGCATCTTTCATCAACATGCCATTTAAAAAACCAGAGTTTTGTAATGTTGCATCTTTGGTTGGATTCGCTTCTTCCCCATTATAAAAATCACCAATGATATTCGTGATAGGAATCTTAAAATGATTTGCAAAAGCAAAGTCACGCTGATCACCGCAAGGCACCGCCATGATGGCGCCAGTTCCATAACCTGCCAAAACATATTCTGCGATCCAGATGGGAATTTGTTTTCCATCAAATGGATTCATTGCATAAGCTCCTGTAAAACATCCTGTGATCTGTTTTACTTCGGCCATGCGTTCCCGGTCGCTGCGGCTTTTTACATAAGTAAGGTAGTCTTCTACTTTAGCACGTTGATCATCTGTTGTAATTTTTGATACAAGTTCATGCTCCGGAGCAAGTACCAGGAAGTCAACTCCGAAAATGGTATCTGGTCTTGTGGTATAAACATTAATAGCCTCACCCCCAACCCCTCTCCCAAGGGAGAGGGAAGCCCGAGTCTTCAGTTCTTCTTTGATCTTAGCAATAACAGTGTCTGTATCCTCCTCTACTTCTCTATTACGAAATCTGATGACCTTATACCCTATTTGATTTAAATAAGCTGAGCGTGAATCATCATAGCTTTGTTGTTCTTCATCATTGTGGTAATCTCCATCTACTTCAATTAATAATCTCTCATTTAAAAATGCAAAATCAATAATGAAATTTTCAATCACATGCCGTCTCCTTGCTTTTGAATCTAATTGATTCCCTCCTAACCTCTGCCATAAAATATCTTCTGCAAGTGTGTTTGATTTTCTATTCTCTCTTGATAAATCTTTTAAGATTGGCCACGAATCTTTATTAGCTGTTTGTATTGGAGTTTTACTCCCCTCTCCGGCCGGGGAAGGGTTGGGGGTGAGGCGAAATTCTAATTCAGCCCCTTCCGATTTCCCAATCCAGTTCCTTTGCATCTCCTTCATGCTTTCACTAAAGGCAACTTTCTCCAATCCTTCCAGTAATCTATCTGCATAGGCAGTTATTCTTAAATACCATTGCCGCATTTTCTTTTTTATCACAGGGTGGCCACCACGTTCGCTCACACCATTTACAACCTCATCGTTTGCAAGTACGGTTCCAAGTGCTTCACACCAGTTCACTTCGCCGTAAGATGAAAAAGCAAGGCGGCGCTTCATTAAAATTTCCTGTTGTTCTTTTTTCGTGTACCCGTTCCATTGAGCCGCAGTGAAATGTTTTGTACCCTGCGTTTCATATTTCCTGATAAGATCGCTGATGGGCCTTGCTTTTTTTTGTGTATTGCAGAAATAACTGTTAAACAACTGCAGAAACAAACATTGCGTCCATTTATAATAAGACGCATCGCTGGTGCGGACTTCTCTCTCCCAATCATAACAAAAACCAATCTTATCAAGCTGGGCTTTGAAAGTGCCAATGTTTTTTTCAGTCGTTGTGGCAGGATGCTGGCCGGTTTCAATAGCATACTGTTCTGCTGGCAAACCGAAACTATCAAAGCCCATTGGGTGCAGTACATTAAAACCCTTTAATCTTTTAAAGCGGCTGTAAATATCGCTGGCTATATAACCCAACGGATGGCCCACATGCAGCCCTGCCCCACTGGGATAGGGAAACATATCCAGCACATAAAATTTCGGTTTCGCAGGCTGTTCCGCCGTAGGGTTGTTTACTTTATAAACTTTTTTCTCCTTCCATTGTTCCCGCCATCTCTCTTCTATTTTCCTGAAATCGTATTCCATCATCAATTAGATTTTCTATTTTAAATTTTACTTCTTGTCCCGGGTGAATATCGTGATTGAATCTGAAAGACGTTCCTGAAACATCCCGCATATTCAGGAACCTTGCCTCAATAACCCGCTACCCGGCAAAAATAACCGGAATGAAAATTTATTTTAACAAATAAATAAGCTGTTATCGTACAACAATCAAAATATATTTGGCGGGCAATCGTTTTTTTGTAGTGTACAAAAATAAAGTAAACCGTGTAAAAATCTTTATTTTTGTCGGCCTTTGAAAGGCAAACATCTACGTTTCATCCATTATTTAAGAAAGATATTATGGCGCAATTCGGAAAATCCTCGAGTAAAAAAGGAAAACCAAGTTATATGGGAGCCATCATTGGTGTATCACTGGTGTTGTTCTTATTTGGCATTGTTGGCTGGTTTTTCTTAAACCTGCGAAAATCCGGAGATTATTTTAAAGAAAATATCCAGGTACAGGCATTCCTGAATAGGGATGCCTCTAAAAAAAATATTGACAGTGTTAGCAATTACCTCAGTAGTTTACCTTATATAAAATCTGTAGAATATGTTACCCGTGAAATGGCAGTTAAAAAGTATGAATCAGAAAATGATACAACATGGCGCCAGTTCATTAGCAGTAACCCACTTCCCGAGAGCATTGATTTTTATGTAAAGGCTGGCCACGTTGAAAAAGACAGCCTGGATCTCATTGCATCAGATCTGGAAACTACTTTTCCAGGAGTGATTTCAGAATTCAAATTTCCCCAGGATGTTGTAACAAAAGTGGGAAGCCTGGTAAGAAATATCATGATCGGGTTCTTGATCGCATCGATTTTACTCACCATACTGGTAATTTTCTCAATAGACAATACGATCAGGCTTGCTATGTACAGCAATCGCTTTTTAATTAAAACAATGCAGATGGTTGGTGCCACCCGCTGGTTCATAGCAAGGCCGATCAATAAGAGAGCAGTCATCAATGGATTCATATCTTCAGGTATCGCCATTGTGTTGCTTTGGCTATCTATTTTATCCATTGAATATGTACGCCCGGAATTTAAGATCCTTCGCGACAATCAAAGCCTGTTCATCCTTTTCTTCTTAATATTTATTATAGGTATTATCATTACTTTGATAAGCACACACCGCTCAGTAATAAAATACCTGCGCATGAAACTGGATGACCTGTATTAATCCATCATTTAAAATTTGCATTATATTGCATCCTCAAATTTAGCGTCATGATTAAAGGCAAAAAAGAAGTAGTGGTTAAAAACAACTTATTTGGCAGAGAAAATTATATGTGGATGCTGATCGGGGTTGCAGTACTTGCACTTGGCTTTTTTTTAATGGCTGGCGGCAAAAGTGCAGACCCCAATGTTTTTGACCCGAAAGAAATTTATAGTACAACGAGGATCACAATAGCTCCCATACTTATTATTGGAGGCTTTATCATTGAAATTTTTGCGATCATGAAAAAAGCAAAATAATGAACTTAAAAAGTTAACAATGTTGATAGGTTGATAAAGTAACCAACCATATTTTAAAAAGCGCTGTATATTACGGCGTTTTTTATTTGTCATAACTCATAATTCTTAAAATGGACATTATCCAAACCATCATCATCGGCATTGTAGAAGGGCTCACAGAGTTTATCCCGGTTTCTTCTACGGGCCACATGATCATTACAGAGAAACTGCTTCATCTTCCTGATAGTGATTTTATGAAAATGTTTACGGTAGCCATCCAACTGGGAGCCATACTTGCGGTTGTGGTTTTATATTGGAAAAAATTCTTTGACTTCACAAACCTGCAATTTTATTTTAAACTGATCGTAGGGGTTATTCCTGCGATCATACTTGGCTTAATGTTCTCGAAAAAAATTGATGAACTGCTTGAAAGCCCAACAACAGTTGCAGTATCGCTTTTAGTTGGAGGCGTTATTCTTCTATTTATTGATAAGCTATTTGCGGGGAATACAACCGCTTCAGAAAAGCAGGTCTCATTCTTACAATCGTTCATCATTGGAATTTGGCAATGCCTTGCAATGGTTCCAGGTGTGAGCCGGAGTGCTGCTTCTATCATTGGAGGAATGCAGCAGAAACTCACAAGAAGCGAAGCTGCTGAATTTTCCTTTTTTCTTGCGGTACCAACGATGCTTGCGGCAACCGGGTATAAATTATTTAAACATTATAAAGAAACAGGTGGCTTTACCGGAGACGAAATAAAACAACTGGCGATTGGTAACCTCGTCGCGTTTATTGTGGCAATCCTCGCAATAAAGTTTTTCATATCATTTGTAAAAAAATATGGCTTTAAAATTTGGGGCATTTACAGGATCGTACTTGGTATTGTGCTTCTTATCATGATCTGGAAAGGCGTAATTCAATAAGCCTATTTAATTTCCTTATGCATTTCAATTAATAATTACTAATTTTTCATTCTTAATTATCAAAATGCAAACTGCTTCCAAAAAAGTTATCAATGGTTGGGCCATGTATGATTGGGCCAACTCTGTTTACAATTTAGTAATTACGTCCACTATTTTTCCTGCCTATTATGAATCCATTGCAAAGGAGCGAACCGATAGCAACGGTAATGCCTATGTCCATTTTTTAGGAAGGGAATTTGTAAATACCTCTTTATATAATTACGCTTTGGCAGCCGCTTTTTTGATTGTTGCCATCATGTCCCCCTTGCTTTCATCTATTGCAGATTATAAAGGCAATAAGAAAAGTTTTATGAACTTCTTTCTAACCATGGGAAGTATCGCCTGTTGCTTACTTTTCTTTTTTAAAACCCATGATAATCTTACCACCGGTATAATTTGTATGGTGATTGCATGTGTGGGATATTGGGCAAGCCTTGTTTTTTATAATTCATTTCTACCAGAGATCGCAGCACCGGAAGACAGGGACAGGGTAAGTGCAAAAGGTTTTTCAATGGGTTATATTGGCAGCGTGATACTACAGGTTATTTGCTTTGTATTTGTATTTAAGCCAGAACTGATTGGTGCTGACAAAGCCTCGACGATCCAATACAGGCTTTCTTTTTTATTGGTTGGGGTTTGGTGGTGGTCGTTTGGACAATTCTCGTTGAGCCGTTTACCAAGAAGTCTTCCAGCTGGTGAACGAAATCAAAAAAATATTTTAACTAATGGATATAAAGAGCTTGGAAAGGTATGGCAGCAGTTATTAAAACTACCGGTATTAAAACGCTTCCTGTTTTCTTTTTTCTTTTACAACATGGGCGTGCAAACGATCATGCTTGCTGCCACCTTGTATGGAAAAAGTGAATTACAAATACCTACCGAAAACCTGATCGTTGCAATTCTGATCATACAAATCATTGCAATTCCTGGTGCATTTGCTATTTCAAAATTGTCGGGTATAATAGGAAATTTCAAAGCATTGATTTTATGTGTACTAATATGGATTGGGCTTTGTGTCGCAGGGTATTATCTTCCGGTGAATGGCATTAATCAATTTTATGCGCTTGCAACTTGTGTAGGCTTTGTAATGGGTGGAATACAAAGTTTGAGCCGCAGCACTTACAGTAAACTAATGCCCGTAACAAAAGACACTACTTCTTTTTTTAGCTTTTTTGATGTTACAGAGAAAATTGCCATCGTAATTGGAATGCTTAGCTTTGGGTACATTACAGAAATAACCGGTTCACAACGTAGCTCCGTTTTAGCACTCATGGTATTTTTTATAGCTGGGCTTTTCGGTTTATTTGCTGCATCACACAAACAAAATAAACTTTCTTAATAATTTATGAAACTATATGCCATTAATACTGGTCATTTCAAATTAGATGGAGGTGCCATGTTTGGTGTGGTTCCAAAAACAATCTGGAATAAATTAAATCCGGCTGATGAAAACAATTTGTGCAGCTGGGCACTTCGCTGTTTACTGATTGAAGATGGCAACAGGTTAATATTGGTTGACAATGGACTTGGTGATAAACAGGATGCAAAATTCTTCGGCCATTACTATTTACATGGAGATGACACACTTGATAAATCATTGGCAAAATATGGGTTCGGAAAAGATGATATCACAGATGTATTTCTCACCCACCTGCATTTTGATCATTGCGGTGGCAGTATTAAAAGAGAAGGCGACAAGTTGGTTCCTGCTTTTAAAAATGCAATATACTGGAGCAATGAACGTCATTGGAAATGGGCAACAGAACCCAATGCAAGAGAAAAAGCATCTTTTTTAAAAGAAAATATTTTACCAATAAAAGAAAGCGGGCAATTAAAATTCATTGAGACTTCAGCAGACTTTCCTGCATCAATCACAATTCGACAGGCATTTGGCCATACGGATGCAATGATGCTACCACAAATAAATTACAAAGGAAGGACCATTCTCTATATGGCCGATCTGCTGCCATCTACGGCACATATTCCCTTGCCATACATTATGGGTTATGATATGTTCCCGCTCACAACTTTAAATGAAAAGACTGCTATATTAACGGAGGCGCAGCAAAATGATTTTATATTGTTCTTTGAACATGATCCAAAGATTGAATGCTGTACATTGGAAATGACAGAAAAGGGAATCAGGAAAAAAGAGGATATATTATTAAGCGAACTATGATATTGTTTAGCGAAAACCTACCAATGAAGTAAGCGGGTAACGTAAATTCGAATATCCCATCATATCAACCTTGATACTTCCAACAGAAATGGGGCTTTCAACTCTTAATAGTAAATGATTGGGATCGTCACTTACCCAGGCATTCATTTTTTCACCACCTTCAAAGATGGTTCCTTTTACAAGCAATGGTTTAAATTTAATGGCCGAGAATTTACCGTAACGTGTTTTTATTTTTTCCTTACCGATATACCGAATGTATAAATGATAGATCTCATCATCCAAAAACATATCAAACGGGATTTTATCACCCGGCTTGTACTTATTAAAATCAATGTTGCGGGCGTAATACACTGCACTTACAACATCCTGCATACAATCTGAGATCTTGAAAACGCCATTGGTACTAACGGCAGTATTTTCATTCTGGTTGAATGTAACATTGTTATATTTCTTGTATCCCCCTTCATCAATATTGCGAATGAATTTATAAGGCTGCATGGAACCTGTGTCAATATAACTTTCGTACCGATCCCTTACCTGGAAAAAATTATCAAAGAACGAATAGGTCTTGCCAATGCCAACGCAATGATAAACGGCTTTGCCATTAAAACGTTCAAGCGTGGTATTAAATGAAGCCTCTCCCGCAGCTACATAAGCACCAAGCGTACTGTAATACACTACCATCTTTACATTCTCACCGGCCTTGAATGCCGTATTTCTAATGCCGCAAAAATCATCTTTGAAAGAAGTAAAGCTTAACATGCACAGACAAGCCGATAACAAAAACAACTTTGTAAAACTTTTCATCTTTCCTTCATTATTTTAATTCCAAAAATTAATAAGCTTCCAATTATCGCGGGAATTACCAGGTTGATCAACCATATTCCGAAAGCTGCAGCCTGTATTCCTAAAAGGTTGCTGCTATATACACTCAGCAATTTCAAACTTGCAGTAGCCCTTACCGGTAATTCAATAAATCCTATCGTGGGTAACAAAACCATTGTAAGATAAAAAATTGTAAGCACCCAAAAGCTTAGTGTCAAAGAAATATTAACCCCCATTACCTGCAAGAGCAGCACGTATTGCAAAATAAAGACCATATAGCGGAAAAAGGAAAAAAATAAAATTCTTAACAATTGTTTACCGCTGAATATATCTACTACATCAATGTATTTAATAACTCCTTTTAAAAAGCGAACACGCCCTACCAGCGTTATAAAAAAATGCACCTTAAAATAGATCAGTAACAAAATAACGGTTACGAAGAAACTAATATAAAGGATCAGATCATTTAAAAACCATGGTAATGAACTTAAAAGCTTTCCGCTTTGGGAATCCTTTAATACAAGCAATCCCACTGTTCCCATGAACATGGTCACAGTTAATTGACTGATGCTTCCAAGAATAGTAAGCGATATAGCTTTCAGCCTTTGCTCCTCACTAACATACATGATCCTTCCGCCATATTCACCAATGCGGTTAGGAGTGAGCATGGTTATACTGCACCCTGCCAGCACCGATTTTACAGCTCTTGAAAACGAAAATCTTTCTAAAGGAGATATCAATCGCTGCCATTTAGCTGCCTCAATGCCCCAATTTATAAACATCAAAGCAAAAACGATCCAGAATCTAAAGTCGGTCCAGCTCTGTTTTATCTGCATCCATCGCAATGAAAGATCAGGTTGATGAACGATTTGTTTGTATAAACTCCACGACAAAATAATGAACAACAAAGGACCGAGCAGGTAGTTGATTATTAATTTGATATTTTTGTTCAAGAAAAAAATTTATCAGTAAAAATAGGTTGCACTTTGCAAAAAGCATCAAAAATCATTTTAGGAATTGATCCGGGCACCATTGTTATGGGTTATGGATTGATCAAAATCAAAGGCAATAGCATGCAACTTATTGAAATGGATGTGCTAAAATTATCTTCGAAACAAGATGCTTACGAGCGGCTCGGTAATATTCACAGCAAAGTTTTGCATTTAATTGAAACCTTCAAGCCAGATAGTTTTGCAATTGAAGCGCCTTTCTTTGGAAAAAATGTGCAGAGTATGCTAAAACTTGGCCGTGCGCAAGGTGTGGCGATTGCTGCGGCTATGCATACCGGGTTAGCCGTGTGCGAATATTCCCCAAAGAAGATCAAGCAATCCATAACAGGAAATGGAAATGCAGGCAAGGAACAGGTAATGAAAATGCTGCAACAATTATTGAATTTTACCCAGGATCCAAAACACATGGATGCTTCAGATGCTTTAGCCGTAGCCGTTTGTCACCACTTCCAACAAAACAGTTTAATTTCCTCAACGGGAAGTAAGGTAAATGGGTGGAAAGATTTTTTGGCCAAAAACCCCGGAAGATTGAAAGGCTAGTAGGGTGAAGACCTAACAGGTTTTGAAAACCTGTTAGGTCGTTTAAAGATTGCTGATAATTCTCCTTTGAAACTCTTGCAATTCTCCTGGCGTAACTTTTATTTTGGGCTGCGTGAAGTTTAGATCATTTGCAGTATTGATCGGCAATAAATGCATATGTGCATGAGGCACTTCAAGCCCCACTACGCTTATGCCACAACGTTTACAATCAAATGATTTTTCGATTGACTTTGCGATCGGTTGTGCAAAGAGTAACATGGATGCCAAATAATCTGCGGGCAAATCAAATAGTTTGTCTGTTTCCAGTTTCGGCACTACCAGCACATGGCCTTTTACCAATGGAAAAATATCAAGAAAAGAAAAGAATTTTTCGTCTTCCATGATTTTATATGAAGGTATTTCGCCGGAAATGATCTTTGTGAAGATGGACATTCGTTTTTTTGATTAAATATACAACTCATAAAAAAACCATTCAAATATTGAATGGCTCATTTACTGTTTAAATAAAAATTAAATAGTGATATTCTCCAGTTTAAATTTCAATATACCTGCAGGTACTGCTACCTCCGCTATCTCTCCAACCACTTTACCAAGCAAGCCTTTTCCAATGGGTGAAGTAACTGAGATTTTTCCCGATTTAAGATCGGCCTCACTTTCAGAAACGATCTGGTATGTCACTGTTTTTTTTGTACCCAGGTTAGTAAGTGTTACTTTAGTAAGAATGCTTACCCTGCTTGTATCAATCGTTGATGCGTCCAGTATCCGTGCATTTGCCATTGCGCCTTCCAGGCCATTGATCTTCGCCTCAAGCAATCCCTGGGCTTCTTTAGCAGCATCATATTCAGCATTTTCCTTTAGGTCACCTTTTTCCCTTGCTTCTGCAATAGCAGCACTTGCTGCTGGCCGGTCAACGCTTTTAAGGTGATGGAGTTCAGCCTGCATCTTATCAAAGGTTTCCTGTGTTACATAGTTCGTGTCAGTCATAAAATTCTTTTTACCAGATAGAAAAAAAATACAACGCTCCAGACCAGCTAAAGCGTTGCACATATCACAAATATACTAAAAACTTTTCTCCATGCTCATATCAAAAATATCAGCCATGCTTTAAATACCCAACTTTTCCAGTAAGATCCTGCTCATTTTATAAAAAGCTTCATTTGAATAGCCAGCGATATGAGGTGTAAGCAAAACATTTTCCTGGTTATTCAGGAAACGAAATTGTTCGGTTTCGTCCGGCGTGAGAGACCCTATATTTTCATTCTCCAAAACATCGAGTGCTGCGCCAGCGATGTCCTTATTTTTTACAGCTTTTATCAGGGAGCCGGTATTTACCACAGCTCCACGGGAAGTATTAATGATATAAGGCTTTTTTTGCAGTGATCTAAAAAAGTCATCATTGGCTAAATGATACGTTTCCCCAGTAAGGGGAAGATGAAAACTGATGACATCGGAATACCTGCAAACCTGTTCCATATTTGCTTCCTTTACGCTTCCATTTCCAAAGCCAAATTTATATTTGTCAAAAGCCAATATACTCACATCAAAGGATGAAAGTAGTTTGGCAAATGCCGAACCTGCGTTGCCATAACCCACAATACCAACGACTTTTCCTGATAATTCCACACCGCGATTTTGTTCACGCAGCCACAAACCTTCCCTTACTTCATTGGCGCTTTTGGAAATATTATTCATCAGGTTCAAGAGCATTCCAAGGCTGTGCTCCCCAACTGCGTTCCTGTTACCTTCCGGGCTGCTAACACAAAGAATATTCTTTTCCGCAGCAAAATTCGTATCGATCAATTCCATTCCACTTCCCAGTCTGCCGATCCACTTTAGCCGGGTAGCTTTCTGTATCATCGCTTTGTCAATCTTTATTCTTGTGGTAACGATGAGCCCGGTAGCCTCATCAATTTTTTCCAACAATTGTAGGTAGGTTATCTCCGGGGCATACAAAACCGTGTACCCTTTTTGCTTCAAAGTATCAATGAGGAAATCATGTGCTTTTGATGTGATGATGATCATATTACAAATAAGCTGTTACACTTATTTCCACGTTTACATTTTTAGGGAGCCCTTTTACAGCGACCGTTTCTCTTGCGGGGTAATCAGACTCAAAATACGATCCATAAATTTCATTTACTTCGGCAAAAAGGCTCATGTCACTAAGAAAAATAGTAGCCTTTACTATATTATGAAAGTTGGCCGATGCCGCATATAGTATTGCTTTTATATTTCTCATCACCTGATGTGTTTCTTCTTTGATATTTGAAGTAACAAGATCCGAACTGCCAGGTATTAGTGCTATCTGCCCCGATACAAATAAAAAATTCCCGGCTTTTACTGCCTGGTTATATGGGCCAATTGGAGCCGGTGCATCGGTGGTAATAAAGATTTCTTTAGCCATATTTTATTGTATTTTTAGTTAAGACAAAGATATCTTTAATCAACAACCTATTTTTGCAAAAAAAATCAATGAAGATTTTAGTGCTGGGAAATAAAAGTTCCTGGGAGGAATTAACTGCCGGTAATAAAAATGTACAATGGCAGAAAGCAAATAGTATCGACGACCTTATTGAACCCAATGATGCCATAGCCTGTTTTAATTTATCTGCCCAGGCATATTTGGATGATCATGGGAAGATAGGGAAACCGGTTTTTATAAATGCTGTTTCCAATACATTGCATGAAATAAATGCGGGCAAAAACATTGTTAGAATAAATGGATGGAATGGGTTTCTAAAAAGAAACAGCTGGGAAGTTGCAGGTAATGTAAGTGAATCACATCAGCAGGTTTTGGTTTCATTGCAAAAGAAAGTAATTGTCACGCCGGATGAGCCAGGATTTATTTCTGCAAGAATAATTTCCATGATCATCAATGAAGCATTCTATGCAAAAGGCGAAAATATTAGCACAGAAGATGAGATTGATATTGCCATGAAACTTGGCACCAACTATCCGCATGGTCCGTTTGAATGGGCACGCGAGATTGGGTTAAAAAACATCTATGATTTGCTTACCAGCCTTAGCAAAACTGATATGCGGTACAACCCTGCTCCATTGCTTGAACAGAAAGCAAAACATCAATGACCCTTATTTTAAATATTGATACTTCATCGGAGACCGCAAGTGTATGCATTGCTGAAGATGGAATTGCCCTGGCAACCATTTCAAACCCGCAGCAAAAAGATCATGCTGCCTTTCTTCATAATGCCATCAAGGATATTCTTCAAAAAAATGCACTGAAATTAAATGCACTCTCAGCCATTGCTGTTACAAACGGGCCTGGATCATATACCGGGTTAAGAGTTGGTATGGCAAGTGCAAAAGGATTGTGTTATGCGTTGGATAAGCCTTTAATTACTGTGGGCAGCCTTGAGCTAATGGCCCATGCGGTGATTACAGACCTGGATCCACAAGACAAACCTGCAATTTATTGCCCTCTTATTGATGCAAGAAGAATGGAAGTGTACACTGCCCTATTTGACGGCAATATGAAAGAAGTTTCGTCACCTAAGGCATTGATCGTAGATGAAACTTCCTTTGCTGAAATTTTAGCCCGCAATAAAATGTACTTCTTTGGTAGCGGTGCTTCGAAATTACAGGGAGTTTTATCACACAACAATGCTTTTTTTTTAACTAAAGATGGATTGATGGATTCAATGAGCAAACTGTCTTTTGAACGGTATCGAAGCGAAAAATTCGCCGATCTTGTTGATAGTGAGCCTCTATATGTCAAAGAATTCTATTCTTCACCTGATTTCTCCTCAAAAAAAATAAATAACTCATAGCTGCTATTTTAACAATACAATACAAACTAACATAATATATGATTCGTATATTTGCATTCTAACAAGTATTGTTTAAGCATTTTAAAATTTACCTATGATAGTTGCGACACAGCCCAATGAGCAGGCAATTGAGTCTTCTAATGGCACCCCGGAAACACTGAAAATTAATTTTCACAATTTGAAAAAAGCTGCGTTGGTCTTAAGATCTTTGAATCATAAGCTACGCCAGCAAATCCTTGCATTAATTGAAACAGAAAAGAAAATTACTGTAACTGAAATCTATGTGCGTATGCGCCTTGAACAGTCGGTAGCTTCTCAACACCTGGCTATTCTACGACGTGCAGGAATTGTAACGACACAGCGTGATGGAAAATTTATTTATTACACAGTTAATTACAAAAGAATTGATGAAATAAACCAATTTGTTCAGGATCTAGTTGGTTAATTCAAAGTTTTGTTGAGAGAAGCGGGTGCGAAAGCATCCGCTTTTTTATTTTTATCTTTGTGTGAAATCTTAAATTTTTTAGAAATGTTTATTAAGCAACTATATACAAATTGTTTGAGTGAAGCTGCCTATTATATAGAAAGCGAAGGAGAGGCTATTATCATCGATCCATTGAGAGACATTGAATCATATCTTGAAATGGCCAAAGAAAGGAATGCGAGCATCAAATATATTTTTGAAACACATTTTCATGCTGATTTTGTTAGCGGCCACCTTGATCTCAGTAAACAAACTGGTGCACCCATTATTTTCGGCCCGGGTGCAAAAACAAATTTTAAAATACACAATGCGAAGGATGGCGAGAT
Organism: Ferruginibacter sp.; assembly: GCA_039921685.1. Classification (GTDB taxonomy): domain Bacteria; phylum Bacteroidota; class Bacteroidia; order Chitinophagales; family Chitinophagaceae; genus Ferruginibacter. The sequence goes on along the minus strand of JBDSBG010000041.1, from coordinate 3,517 downwards.
ATTCAAACTTGGTAAAATAAGTTTTGAAGTATTACATACGCCCGGCCACACAATTGAAAGCAGTTGTTACCTATTAAGGAATGAGGACGGCGTGCCACATGCAATATTTACAGGCGACACCTTATTTGTTGGAGACGTAGGCAGGCCTGATCTCAGCAGTGGCGAAATGAGTTCTGAAGAACTTGCAGGTATTATGTATGAAACACTTCAAACAAAGATATTACCGCTGGATGAATCTGTGATTGTGTACCCGGCGCACGGCCCGGGCAGCAGCTGCGGAAAGAATCTTGGCCCAAATACATTCAGTACGATTGGAGAAGAAAAGAAAACAAATTATGCCCTACAGGCCCAGAGCAAAGAAGCATTTATCCAGTCCGTTATTACAGGCCTGCATGCTGCACCTACTTATTTTGCCATCAACGCAAAAATAAACCAGGAGGGATATGAGAATCTTAATGATGTAAAATCAAAAGGAACAAAACCTTTATCCATTGAATCATTTAAGACTGCTATCAATAATGACAGGGTCATCCTCGATACAAGGACCGCCGCTGAATTTACAGAAGGATATGTACCCGGATCCATTTTTATTGGCCTGGAAGGAAGGTTTGCGGAATGGGCCGGCACCCTGCTGGATTTTAAAAAACCAATCATCTTGATCACAGCTCCTGGTAAAGAGGAAGAAACAGTTATAAGGTTATCAAGAGTTGGGTTTGATAAAATGGAAGGTTATTTGGAAGGTGGGTTTGATGCATGGAAAAATGCCGGCGAGCCTGTTGACCTGATCATTAATGTAGAAGCCGACGAACTGCTGATGGACATTCCACATGACGCCAATCTCACTGTTGTGGATGTACGCAAAGAAACAGAATTTGGTGAGGGGCATCTTAAAGACGCTATCAACCTTCCTTTAGGTGAAATGACAGATGTACTACAACTGGCACAATTTGAAGACAACCAAAACTTATATGTACACTGTGCCGGTGGTTACCGTAGCGTGATAGCCTCTTCAATATTAAAACGCCAGGGAGTACACAATCTTCGCAATGTAATTGGTGGCTGGGGAGCAATAAAAGAACAGGATGGCTTCAAAATAGTGAAGGAAGCTAGTATCCTAAACTAATTTCCTGTATTAAAAAAGGGTGTTTTCACGGTTTTTTTATCCGATAAAATAACCAAGATTTGTAGTAGAATTAAAATGGCAGCAGATAGGATGCGAAACATTGGACCGATGCCGTTTTGAGAAATATATAAGGAGTTGGGCCTTCACCGGCAACCAGGCTTCTCAATATGTTCGAAATAGAAAATTCCGTGAGCATACTTTTATACATTGCGTTTTGATCCGTACCCCTTTTTTTAAATCGCATGGGTTCTTATGCCAATTAAATTACAGTTGCGCCAGCAAAGATTGTCAGGCTCAGCTGACAAAAGAGTATTAATTCCTAATTACTATTATTACCCTCGAATTTCCTTGCTTTATTCAACCGGAGGCGAAACACGATCTATCCATTTCGAGCTATACTCTGGCTTATAAGTCCATTTCCACCTGTTATGGCTCCATAAATAGTTATCAGGATGTTCCCGGATGGTAGCTTCAAGATAATCGCGGTATAAAAGAGTTAGTTCCCCTTCTTTTAAAGATGATCCATTTTCAGTAATGATGGTAGGAATAAATTCATAATAGCCTCTTTTCTTTTTTACAAACTTTGTAAACACGACAGCTGCATTGGTCTTTATAGCACCTTTATCAGGGCCTGGAACAAATGGTACTGCCTTTGTAAAAAAATAAAGCCAGTAGGCCGTTCCCGGGGCCCCGGGATTTTGATCTGCGGCAAGGCCAAGCGAATATGGTTCGGCAAAAACCTTGTGCATGCGTGTTTTAAATTCCTGCGCCGCCACTAACACGGCTCCCTTTTTAGACCTCAGGTTGAAGAATAACCTATCAAGTGCTTTATTATTGATCTTCATGTAAACCCCCACCCAGGGGATATTCATGTTTTGTGACATTACCCAATTGCCATATTCCCAGTTCATCTGGTGGCCGCAACTAAATTGCAGGCTTTTTCCTTTGGCCGCAAGTTTATTACACTCATCCAGGTTCATGATTGCTCTTTTATCAAATGCCCTTTTAGACATGCTGAACAATTTGATGGTCTCAATAAAAGTATCCGTAAGATTTCTATAAAAATTCTTTGCTATCTGCGTTTTCTCTTCAACTGACTTTTCAGGAAAGGCAATGCTAAGATTGTCCATTACAATCTTCCTACGGTAGCCAATAACATAGTAAAGAATAAAAAATGCAAAATCACTTATTCGGTAAAGGATAAAAAAAGGTAAGAGTGAAATAAGGTAAAGTAACCCGTAAATAATATAATACATGCCTTGAATTGTTGCGCAAAGTTATGGGCTGCTCCTCAAAATTGGTAACAGAAAAAAATTCACTTTTGAAATCAAACAAGAATAATTATAATTTCCTGTAATGCGGACCTGGTAATCAACCTTGCACTTTCTTCGTTGTTTTAATTTTGTATTGGTAATTGCAGAAGGCAAACTGCCCAAATTATTTCTCAGGGAATTTTCTTCGAATCAAATTCCATTTGAGTATTATCTACAGGATTGTATTTTGAAGTATTTTTCCTTTGAATGAATAATCTGTATTAAAATGCAAGCCGCGGCTTTCTTTACGCAGCTCCGCACTTTTTACTATAAGATAAGCGACTGTGATCATGTTGCGTAATTCACAAAGTTGGGGCGAAACCTCAAGCCGTTGATAGAGTGCTTCCGTTTCCTCGTGTAAAAGATCAAGCCTGCGTTCGGCTCTTTGCAATCGTTCGTTATTTCTTACTATCCCAACATAATCACTCATAAGTAATTTTAATTCCTTCAGGCTTTGTGTGATCAGGATCATTTCGCCAGGGGCGGTGGTCCCTTCCGCATTCCAGTCTGGTATTTCGTGGTCAAAAGAAATTTGATCAATCTGTTTCATTGCCGCCAGGTAACTACGATGAGAGAACACCATGGCCTCCAGCAAAGAATTGCTTGCAAGCCGATTGGCACCGTGCAGGCCAGTACTGGCACATTCCCCTGACGCATACAAATTTTTAATAGACGTGTGTCCCCACTCATCTGTTTTTACTCCACCGCAACTGTAATGTGCAGCCGGCGAAACAGGTATCATATCCTTTTTTACATCAATGCCAATGCTAAGACATTTGGCATGAATATTTGGAAAATGTTCCAGGAATTTTTCCTGGTTCATATGCCTGCAATCAAGATAAACATACTCAGTACCATTGATCTTCATTTCACTATCAATCGCCCTGGCAACAATATCCCTTGGCGCCAAATCTTTACGGGGATCATAACGTTCCATAAATGCTTCTCCCTCACTATTGCGTAAAATTCCACCATCGCCCCTCACCGCTTCCGTTATGAGGAACGATTGTCCCCGCACACCAGGTTCATACAATGCTGTGGGATGAAATTGAATGAACTCCATATTTTCTATTCTGCCTTT
>JBDSBG010000040.1:0-33407 GCA_039921685.1 Ferruginibacter sp. | reverse complement strand
TAAGAAAAAAAATAGCAGCCTAAAAGCTGCACTTTGAAAATTTATTCAAAAAGAAGTCTCCTGAAATATTTGCACAAGGCTAAAATAAAAAACCGTCTCAAAAACTTTTGAGACGGCCTCTTTTTTTAATTTGTAATTTTTTGCAATAAGAGTTTTTATATTCGAATACTACATCAATGGGCTACCTCAATAATTTAGGAACAAACAAGCTTCAGGTAATGGGACAGACTTTCACAATAAGAAACCCAAAAGTTATAACTATTACTTATTCCTTATCTCCCTGCTCTGCAGCATCGCCCCAAAAGCGCCAACAACGCTATTTACCAGTTGATTGAAATTGCTGTCAGGGTAAGGAGTTCTAAACATGTTAAAACTGTCGAGTGTAATGCGCATGGATCTTTCCTGGTCAGCAAGCTGCCTGCTTATGACCTCAATATTGCTGGTATCCTTCGCCGTTATAGCCGCATCAAACTTTTTATCCAACTCCTTCAGCGTGGTTACCCTGGAACAAAGGGTAACGACAAGGTTTTTTGCTCTAACGTTTGTCTTTATATCAGGCACCGCCTGCCGGGTTACGGGTTTGACAGGATTATCATTCCATACAAAGCTGATCAGCAGGGCTGCGAGCAATGAGGTAATAAGGAATATTGCAACAAAGGCTATGATCTTGTTTTTTTGAGTGAGATGCTGCAGGGATATCATATAAAAGAAGTTTGAGGAACAGTTGACATTGTTTCTGATACCCGCTCAGGGATAATAATAACATTTCCACTCACCTGGTTTTGGATAAGCGTAAGCGATGGATCGAGCATGCGGCTGCCGAATTCTCTTTTCAGTGTAAATTTCCATTCATATGGCCTTTGCTCTTCGTCATATAAACTGATTGAAGTGCCCTGCTCCTTTTTATCTGTGATGAAACGGTGGAACATTTCCCCGACTGGTAGCCTACCCGGCACCGTAAGTGAGAATGTTTGCAGGTCCTTTCCATTGGCGTCTAAGGCCAATTGCAGTTTCACCTGGACGCTGTTCAGGAAAATAGATACTGTTTGTTCTGGTGCCTCAACGGGAAGTGTCCACACTTTATCTGGTTCGGAGGGAAACAGGCTATTGCAATATTTCCACGAGAATTGCAGAGCGGAAGGGAAGAGGAAACCTGCCGCTGCTGCCAACACCAGGTAGTTGCCATTCACTCCCACCAACAGGAAGAACAACAGGCCGGTAATAAATATCGCAAACGACACAGCGAGGGCAGTCAACGCCTTCACCGCTGAGCTTAACAAGCCAGGCAGTTTAATATACTTCGACAGCAAAAATAAATGACCGGTGCCGGCAGCAGTAAAGACAACAGCGAATAAAAAACGAACCCAGGGGCCAGCCTGTTTCATGTCTGCCGCAGAAGGAAAAGCGGCGATGATAGTTACACAGCCAATTACCGCAACGATAAAATAACCAATACATACATTGATACTAATGGCAGGACCAAAGTTTTCCAATAGCAGGTTTTTGAAACGGCCCGGCTTCTGCTTTATCCCGTTAGTGCCAGTGCGGAAAGTGCTCATATGTTGTTTCACATCAAAAATCATGTCAGGGAATTGCGTTTTCTTTTTCCTGTTTTGTTATCCTCGTAAGTGTACCCATATCCATATCCATAACCATAATTGCTATTGCCAATACCCCGTGATGATACACTGTTGAAGATGATTCCCACATTTTTCAGGCTATGCATTTTGTTTTCCTCATCCATACGCTCCAGGAATATTTTTGGCGTGTATTTATGGCGTATAACATACAACGTTAGGTCGCAGTACTTTGAGAGTATATAGGCATCTGTTACAGGGATCACCGGTGCAGTATCAATTACCAGGTAATCAAATGATTTATCAAGTTCTTTCAGTAAAGTCTCCGTTCTCTCACTCATCAACAGCTCTGTGGGGTTATGCGGCAATCGCCCGGTTGATAACAGGTATAAGGAAGGGTTCAGGTCTGTGCGATACACGATTTCATCAAGGTTGCATTCATTGAGCAAATAATCGGTAATTCCTTTATTGCGGCTGAGGTTTAATTTATTATCGAGCGATGGATTGTTGAGGTCGAAATCCAGGAGCGCAACTTTTTTCCCGGAAATGGCCAGGGCAAGGGCCAGGTTGGATGCGATAAAACTTTTTCCTTCGCCTGAAATGGCTGAGGTAACAAGAATCCGCTTCACCTCACCGTTTGCTAACGGGTAGGAGAGGCTCATACGCAGGCGCCGGAACTGCTCAGCAATAAATGTTTTTGAATTCTCTGTGATCACGATCGGATCTGCCGATGTACCCACACTGATCTCGCCAATCACCGGCAGGTTGGTGGCAAGTTCGATCTGGTCGCGGAACATCACATTTTCACCAAAAGATTCTTTTATTACCACAAAGCCCATTCCTGCCAATACGGATAGAGTAATTGCAAGCAGGAATATGAGTAACATATTTGGACTCACGGGCTCGTCAGATACATCTGTGCTTACCAGTTTGCCCTCGGGCAATACCGAATGTTTAGAAAGTGCTGTTTCTTCTTTCTTTTGTAACAGGAAGCTATAGACGTTGCTTTTAATATTTTGTTCCCTATCTATATCAACCATATCCCTTTCTGTTTTGGGCAGGGTGTTTAACAGGCTGGCGTAAGAATCATTAAGTGTGGAAATATGGTTCCTGCTTGCCTGCAGGTTCCTGCGTTGGTTGGCGAGCAGTGATCGCAGGTCGGGCTTTATTTTTTCTATTTCCTCTTTCAGGGGCAATACGATCGGATTGTTCTCACCCGCTGTTTTTTTAAGTGTTTGGAATTTTGTTTCAGTACTGTATAATTTATCTAAGAGCTGGATCAATTGCGGATCAGTTACCCCTATGGTAGAGGGTACCGTGGTAATGCCGGCATTTTTATCGGCCACGTATGCGTCAAGCTGATCCAATACAGCAAGGTTGGTATTGATCTCTCCCATTTTACGGTCGTTTTCGCTTACGTTCTGTAAAAAAAGCTTGCCCTTTGTACTGATATCAAATGCATCATTAGCCGCCATGTATTGTTGCCTGCGTTGTTCAATGTCGTGGAGTTCTTTTTCCACAACTTTGATCCGCTCCTCCAGGAAGGCAAGGGTATTATCAGCCAGCTTATTTTTATCGCGGAGTCCCGAATTGATATAAGTATCCACCAGGCTTTGAATAATCGTTTCAGCACGTATGGGGTCCTCATCTTTTACAGACAGTTCAATAATGGAGGAGGATTTGGTAGTAGCTTTTGCCTGCAGTTCTTTGCCAAGGTTATGTGCAAGAGTGGAGGGGTTAAAGATTGAAAACGAAAACGCAGGGTTGGCTTCAGAAGGGAAATAGCCTGGGTTCTTTAGAAACCTGAGCCTGCCGTAAGGCGTACCATGCCATTGGTTGAGCGTGTAATTTATATCATTGATCACAACTGCATTGGCTGACGCGTTATAAGAGAATGGAATGTTTTCCTGGTTTACCAGCAAAGAAGGATCACTGCACTCGATGGTTACCGGCGCAGTTGTATACAGCAGTTGTTTTTTCAACCCGTTTTTTTTATAAACGGGGGCGTATAAACGCAATTTGCTGATCACTTCCAGTAATAAAGGCTTTGATACGATCACATCGGTCTCGTTATCGATGATCTTTTTTGATTGTAATACGTCCAATGCTTCTACCTGTTTGGAGATTTCCGCACCTTTTTTATTATCCTGGATCATCACCCTTGCTGATGCTTCGTATAGAGGAGGTATAATGAGTTTATAAACAAATGCGGCAAGCAGGCCGATTACGATGAATACAGTAAACAAAAGCCAATAGGGTTTGAATCTTTTAGCCAGTTTTTGCAAGCCATTATGAGCAGGTGCCGCCATTGGCGGCTTCCGTGTGGACATAGTTATAGTGTTTTTATAAGCAGCTGCCGGCTGTGGGATGGGAGGTAAGGTATTACATTGTATCCGTAGGGACTATAAGATAAACTTTGATCCTGGTCAAATGTATAAAATTTTCCTGCAAAAAAGTTCAGTATTTCGTGTACCCTTCATGTACGGTTTTTAATAAGGATTGGTTGTTTTTTAGGGAGCTGGTTTGATCAACAGGCAAAATCCATTCCAGTTTTATTTAGGTCGCGCCATTTATAAGGATTTGTGAAAGAGGGTGACCAGGTTATTTATTTTAGTGCTCTATTTGTCCCAAGAATTTACCGGCATCGTATATCCTCAAATACGCACAGAAAATCCGGGGCTCTCTTGGAAAGATCAGACTTTCTAACAAAATGGCTTTGCAGGTCTTTTGTTATTTTTGAAAACAATTTCACCTCATGCAAACCATCTTCATACAATATATTTTCCTCATCCTCATTATTTTGGCGCTGGTAATGCTTGCCAAAAAGGTTAAGATAGCCTATCCCATTATTCTTGTGTTAGGCGGCTTATTGCTAAGTTTTACTTCTGTATTTTCTAATATCACTATTGACCCTGAACTGGTCTTCTTTATTTTTCTACCGCCGCTCCTATATGAAGCATCATGGCAAACATCATGGAAAGAGTTTTGGAAATGGAGGAGAGTAATAATGAGCTTTGCTTTTCCCATTGTGATTATTACCTCCTGTGTTGTCGCATTTGTTTCCAGTGCAATTATTCCGGGTTTCACACTGGCATTAGGTTTTCTTTTAGGCGGTATTATTTCACCACCGGATGCGATATCTGCAACAACCATTATGCGAACTGTAAAAGTGCCTAAGTCCCAACTGAGTATAATTGAAGGTGAAAGTTTACTCAACGACGCTTCTTCGCTGATTATTTTTCGTTTTGCCCTCGCCGCAGTTATCACAGGGCAATTTGATTTTGGAAAGGCAGGAATCAGCTTTGTCCTGGTTATTGTAATGGGTACATTAATAGGACTTCTTATTGCACTCATCTTTTATGCTATTCATCGATGGTTACCAACTACTTCAAACATTGAAATTGTTTTGACGCTGATAACACCTTATTGCATGTACTATGCAGCAGAGCATTTTCACTTTTCAGGGGTCCTGGCGGTAGTGAGTGGAGGGCTTTTCTTATCGAGTAGGCGGCAAAGCATGTTGAACTATCGCAGCCGTATTGAAGCTGTAAACGTTTGGACCAACTTTGTATTCGTATTGAACGGGTTAATTTTTTTACTCATTGGATTACAACTGCCCTCGATTACACAACAGTTGGGCGACGTTGGTTTAGGAAGGGCAATAGCCTACGGCTTAGGTATCTCTCTTCTACTCATCCTTACAAGGTTTATTTGCACATTCGGAGCAAGCCTTTTCACCAGCTTTATTAGCCGGTTTATAACTGTTGCAGACTCAAACCCGGGCTTCAAAGGTCCAATTGTTCTTGGATGGGCGGGTATGCGGGGCGTAGTATCACTTGCATCGGCACTGTCCATTCCGCTCCTAATTAATCAAGGCCAACCGTTTCCTTATCGCGACCTTATTCTCTTTATAACCTTTATTGTAATTCTTGTTACCCTTGTATTGCAGGGCTTAACACTTCCATGGGTCATAAAGAAGGTTAACCTCGAAGACAAATACAGTAAAATGACGGAGGAGGAACAAGAGAAAATTATACAAAAGAAAATCGCAAGGACGTCATTGGAATTTTTGAATGATCAATATGGGGAAGAGCAATTGAACAACAGGCATCTTAATAATTTCATGTCAAGGCTGCAAATTGACTTCGACTTTTTACAGCCCAATGCGGATGGAGAGGAGAGTACATCAGATTCCACCCTTAAAGACTTTCATCACATTTCCTTAATGATATTAGAACATCAAAGGAAATTGCTAACAGAGATGAATAAACGCTCCGAATTTGATGAAGACCTGATAAGAAAGCATCTTTCAATAATTGATTTTGAAGAATATAAATTACGGAAAAAACAAATAAAAGAAGGGGACTGAGGAATTTGCTGATCGGGAGGAAAATTGAAATGTAGTATTGCCACGAAGGCACGAAGACAGAAAGTGGCGCCAAGATAAAGCGAGTTGGCGGGGCAGGCACCGCGTTACTATATAGATACCGGGCAAGCAAAAAATTAGGCCCTCAGTACATCTGCAATCAATCTAACTAATTTTTGATTAAACGCTTATTTTTGGTACAGCCTGTCAATTTGTTCAGCAGTTGTAGTTTACCTTTTAAATATACGTATGATAAGCATCATCATTCCCACTTATAACGAAGAGCAAAATATAGCAAGGCTAATAAGTTATTTAAAAGCCAATAGTGAAAAAGGACAGGTAGAGATCATCGTTAGTGATGGCGGTAGTACCGACCTCACTTTAGAGCAAGCCAGGAATGCAGGAGCGATCGCCCTGCTTTCCCCCAAAAAAGGGAGGGCAGCACAGATGAATTACGGTGCATCTGTTGCCAAAGGAATTTTATTATATTTTGTTCATGCAGATAGCCTTCCTCCTCCTACATTTATCGAAGACATAAATAAAGCCATTGCAGAAAATTTTGACCTCGGGCGCTATCGCACACAATTCGACAGTAACAGGACAGCCTTAAAATTCAATGCTTTTTTTACCCGCTTTGATCTTTTTATGTGTTATGGCGGGGATCAGACATTATTTATTAAAAAAACTTTATTCGATTCCATAGGTTGTTTCAATGAAACAATGGTTATCATGGAAGATTATGAAATTATAACAAGGGCGAGGCAAAAAGGAAGGTACAGGATCATTCAAAAACCAGTACTGGTATCAGCCAGGAAATATGATACCAATAGTTGGTTTACTGTGCAGTGGGCCAATTACACAATTATACAGATGTATAAAAAAGGAGCAACACAAAGCCAAATGGCGGAACGGTATAAAGCAATGTTGCAGTACAGGTAAGATCCAGTTGATTATGTTAGTAGATTTGATTTAGATGTACCCGCAGCCGTTAGTGGGCAAAACGACGGGAATGTTTTAAGTTTGCTTTTTGTTCGTTTTGATCCAGCTTTCTTCCGTGTCTACATCTGTAAGCGTGGTCAATACAGCGTAATCAATGTTTTCGTTTTGAAGATCGTCGATTGTTTCCTGAAAAACATGCTCTGTACTCCATTGTTTATTTTCAAAGAGTCCGGGCGATAATTCTTTCATACCTAATAAATAATATCCACCATCGTTTGCAGGCCCGATAACAACTTCTTTTTTTTCAAGTACTTCAAATGCCTCTTCAATGATAGCCCCTGACAATTCCAGGCAATCGCTTCCAATGATCAGCACTTTCTCAAAACCCATTTCAAATATTGTAGAAAAAGCTTCTTTCATTTTGCCACCAAGGTCATAATTGCCCTGAAGTTTTTTTGTGAAGCCCTCACCGTTCCAAAGATCATCCGGCTCAATTCTATCAGCGTAGAAAACAAATTTATCAGCTTTAATTTCGGAAGTGACAGCATGGGTATGAGTTAATAGTTCGATGTATATTTCCAGCGCTTTTTCATCTCCTACTGTAGCAGCAAGCCTGGTTTTTACCTTCCCCATCTCTGGCTTGCGAACAAATATGATCAACGCATTTTTCATTGCCACTTAGTTTTTTGCTTGCAATGGAATTTTTTTTGAAGGCTTTTAATTTTGAAGGCGATCATTATTGTACGATTTAAATCCTGGCTATGCAAAATACTCTTTCTAGCGTTGAGGTCTAAGCCCCCTCTCCTTTTGGAGAGAAGTGGGGTGAGGTCATAAGTGTTCTGAACTATTAATTCACGCCGATGATTGGAAGATGGATGACGCGGACTGGGCGGATATTTACTGATTTATGCTGCTACGCAACATAGCGGAAACACTGCACAGGCAGTATCTGTAATTTTTTGGAACAAAAAATAACTCCGTGATCATCGGCCCAGTCCGTATCATCCGTCTTCCAATCCTACTACGCAATAGAAATCGAGATTCTAAAGAAGACTTGAAATCTTCCGAACACTTGTGGGTGTGAGGCCGTCCAATTAATCCAGCAACGGATTTCCCCTTATCCCTAACCCGTAACAGCCCCTCCACAACTACTCCCGGCACCTGCCGTACAGCCGTAGCAATGTTGGTTTACTACAATGGAACGATCATTCAATTCTTGTAAATTAAATGCTGCGATATGTTTTTTCGTTGTTGCTGTTTTAAGCTCCAACATCTGGTTAAAATCGCAATCGTACATCCAGCCATCCCATCCAATAGAAACCGTATTGCGGCACATAACGTTTGCGGCTGCTGCAGGATTGAATGCGGCAATCAGTTTTTCCATATATTTTTCGTAATTGCCTGTCTGCAACAGGTAATCGAGGTAACGGCTTATGGGGAGATTGGTGATCGCAAAAAGATTATTAAACACAATATTAAAATCTTTTTTTAATGACTGTTTGAATTCAAGTTCCAGGCTGTTTTGGGAAGGAGGTAGAAATGCACCTGCCGGGTTATACACTAAATTTAATAACAGCCCGGAACCTTCTACGCCGTAACCCACCTCATTCAACGCCTTTAATGCAATAATCGAATCGTCAAATACACCATCGCCCCGCTGCCTGTCTGTCCTGTCTTTGCTGTAAAACGGCAGGGAGGAAACAACTTCAACACCGTTCATTTTAAAGAATTCTGGCAGGTCATAATACTTCTTATTAGCCCTGATGATCGTGAGGTTGCAACGAACAATGATATGGATGTTTTTATTTGCTGCTTTTATCTGCTCCACGAACCAACGAAAGTCCGGGTTCATTTCCGGTGCCCCGCCTGTAAGGTCAACCGTTTTTATGGATGGATTATTTTTTACTGCGTCTATGCATTGCCGCATGGTATCCCTGGTCATGATCTCTTTTCTATCGGGCCCCGCATCTACATGGCAATGCCTGCAAACCTGGTTACACATTTTCCCAACGTTAACCTGCAATATTTCCACTCCTGTAGGTTTGAGCGGGTAAAGGCCAACCTCTTCCAGTTTTTGCTGAAATGGTATAATGCTGTAAAGGTCTTGCGGGTGTGTACCATTTTCTAATACTACAAGTTGCTCACTTGCATCCGACAGCCTGTTGTGTTCTGCTTTTAATGATTTCATGACTCAGCTTTTTTACATGGCAATTTCTTTCACCTTATTCATCATTTGCACACCGTGTACCAGTGCTGCTCCTCCTTTAATGGCCGCTGCAATATGCACAGCTTCCATCATCTGAGCCTCGCTGTAGCCTTTTTCATAAGCATCGCTACTGTAGGCGTCTATACAATAAGGACATTGTACAGCATGGGCAACTGCAAGTGCGATCAATGATTTTTCTTTTGCTGTAAGTGCGCCGTCAGCAAATGCAGCACCATACCAGCCAAAAAATTTATCGGCCAGTTCTTTTTGGTATTCACCGATGTTGCCAAACTTAGCCAGGTCTTCTGCGTTGTAATAATGATTTGCCATGAATTAATTTTTATAATTGTTTAAGTACAAATTCCAGTTATATTTTTTGAATGAAATGGAAGGCTTTTTTTCCTGGGGAACAATGTTATATTTTTTTACAAGTTGAAGCATGTGTTTCTTTCCCTTAAAATCGTGCCTGAACCAACCCATAATTGCCGGAAGCTGCAATGTATTTTTTTGAGCATCATAAGATGCTTCCCCGGTTAGATAAGATCTTGTGGCAATATCCAGTTGCGTTTCCAAATTTGCCGGATCATAGAATGCTATCGGCGGACAGCTAAATGCGCCACAATTTAAGGCGAAGTGAATACGGTAGTCGGGTTGTTTAACCCTCAACGATTTTAAAATTTTGGAAGTAAACAGTTTATTAAAATACCCCAGGCTCCATTTTATTTTTGAACGTCGGAGGATATCATGCTCAATTTCATCCAGGCTAAATAATTTTCCGGCAATAGGTATTTGTTTTGCCTTAAAAAACTTGCTCCTTTTTTTATATTTATCGGCATCTCTTTTTAATAACAGTTGGGTATAGCCATTGTAGATATTTATCCAGAAAGCTTTCTTTTCATCATCATTTTTCAAAGCATTTTCCAGGTCATTCATATTCAGCGACTGCAATTTATTTTCAATGCCAATGGATTCACTGCCGGTTTTTGCAGCATAAATAAATTCCGCTGATAATTCAGTTACTGGATTTTTATCTACTGGTACTATAGTAGTTCTTTTATTTTCCGGTGCAAAACTTTCTTTCTTCATACTATCCTTAGTGGTATCTTTTTGAGAGAGCCAACCTTTAATTTTTTCATCCGTAATGCTTGCAGCTTCAGTTATGGCGATAACCTGGTTGTGGCTGTTTATTACAACTGTGTAAGGATATGAAACAGGTTGAAATAAATTAGTGATCAAATGGTCTTCATCTACTATAATGGGAAAGTTGATGTTTTTCCTGGTAGATATAAACTTAGTTAGATGATCCTCTTTTTCTATAGATACAAGAATAATGCTCAGTTTTTCTACATATTTTTTTTGAATGCTGTCTAATACCGGGATCGCTTTTATACAGGGAACACACCAGGTTCCAAAAAAATCGATGATCGTGAGCTCCTTTTTTAAGCTGTTGAATGAGCTCATTTTTACTGTACTACTAAGTATAACGGCGGAAGGAAAATCGCTGATAACATCAGCTACCTTATAAGGAACCTGCGCCTGGGAAATGAAAAAGCTACCAATAGCGATCGCTGCCAGGCAAGATTTTATTTTGATATCATGCAGGTTAAACACGTGTTCTAAATTACGAAACAGAACAGGAAGGGGTTTGAATGCTTAATGTATATTGCAAAATGGAAAATATATTACAAAAAATAGAAGAAACTACGGCGTACCTGCAGGCCAGGGGTTTTACCGGTGCGTTAACCGGCGTTGTATTGGGAACCGGCCTTGGAGCCTTTGTAGATCTGCTAAATGTGGAGCAATCTATACCTTATAGCGATATACCTCATTTTCCTGTTTCCACAGTTGAATTTCATAAAGGGCAATTGATCCTTGGCACTATTGGTAATAAGAAGATCATTGCAATGCAGGGCAGATTTCATTATTACGAAGGATACAGTATGCAGCAGATCACTTTCCCGGTAAGGATCTTAAAAAATCTCGGTGTAACGAACCTATTGTTAAGCAATGCAGCGGGCGGAATGAACAAAGATTATAAAAAAGGCGACCTGGTAATGATTGATGACCATATTAATATGTTACCGGAAAATCCGTTGCGGGGGCTGAATTCCCCGATGTTTGGCAACCGCTTTGTTGATATGAGCCAGCCTTACAGCGAATACCTGAATAAAGGGATTAATGAAGCTGCCGAAAAATTAAGTATTAATCTCAAAAGGGGAATCTATGTTTCGGTGATGGGCCCCAACCTGGAAACCCGGGCCGAATACAGGCAACTGCGTTTAATGGGCGCCGATATGGTAGGTATGAGCACCGTTCCCGAAGTGATTGTTGCTGCTCATGTTGGTATGCAATGCGCCGCTGTAAGTGTTATTACAGATGAATGTGATCCCGATAATTTAAAACCCATAAACATTAGTGAGATTATTGCTGTAGCCGCAAAAGCAGATTCGGTACTCAGCGAACTTTTTAAAATGGTTATCACAAACCTTACCTGATCTTTGAGGCCAGCACTAATTATAATTGGAATTTGCAAATCACGAGTGACGCCCATTCTCTGCCAGCAGGAAGCTTTTGATCCAATAGTTTGATTGGCGAATGTTCGGGAATCTTGCTAGGCTTCGCTATCCTTCATACCGATCGCTTTAAAAAACCTTTCTTTGAATTGTACGCCAATAGGGATTTCAAATTTATTGATGGATACATTATTCGGCGTAACAGCAGTAATGTGTTTTTTTGCTACCAGGAAGGAACGATGTGTTTGAATAAATGAACCAGCAGCGTCAGACAACAGGGTTTCAAATTTTGATAAAGGAATAAGGGGCATTAGTTTTTGCCCACTGCTTAAAACTACCATGGTATAATTTTTCATTGCCTCACAATACAGGATATCATCTATGGAAACAGGGAAATTCTTTCCATCGGATTTTATAAAAAGCACAGGCTTTTTTTCATTGGGAGCCTCAGGGTGGCCTTTGTAAGCGGTTCTTAAAATATCCACAGCTTTGTAAACCGCTTTGGTAAAACGTTGAAAGGAGAAAGGCTTTAAAAGGTAATCAACTGCTTTCAATTCGTAACTCTCCACCGCATATTCTGCATAGGCAGTGGTGAAAATGACGGGCTGCTGTGGTTGTACTATTTCTAACAATTGAATGCCTGAGAGGTTGGGCATATTAATATCCAGGAAAATAATATCGACATCAGTATGCGTTTTCAAATAATCAATGGCGCTAAATGCGTTTATTGATTCCGCAGCCAGCTGCAACAATGGCACCTGCCCGATATAGTTAGTTATGATCTTGCGTGCGATCGGCTCATCATCTACCAGCAGGCAATTGTATTTTTCGGAGTCCATGTTTCAATGGTTTAGACTGGTTTTGTCAACTGTAATTCTAAGTTTATTATATAAAATATTTCATCCTGGTTGATTGTTAATTGATGTTGCCCGCCAGGATACAATACATCCAGCCTTCGCTTCACATTTGTTAAACCAATGCCTGTGCCACTGCTTTCTTTTTCATTATTATAATTATTTTTTATCATTAAACTGAATCGGCCATTTTCTAGAGCCGTTTTTATATAAATATTTATCGCCGCGGATCGAACCAGTTTAGCATGCTTAAATGCATTTTCGATAAATACTATTAAAATTAAAGGAGCAACCTGGTATGGACTATCTCCAGGTACACTATTATCAAATTCCAGTTCCAGGTCGTCCTCAAGGCGTATACTTTCTAGTTGAATATAACTTTTTAAAGTGTTTATCTCATCGTTTAAGGATACCAGTGGTTTTTGTGTCTCGTACAATGAATGCCTCAGCAGGTCAGACAGGCGCAACATCAGGTCGGGTAGCTTATCTGATTTTTCAACTGCAAGGCCATATAAATTATTAAGGGTGTTGAATAAAAAATGAGGGGCAATCTGCGACTTTAAGTTATTTACTTCAGCTATCAACTGCTGCTTCTTTTTTTCTGCTTCAAATTGTTGTGTAATGTATCCATCCTTAAAATATTTACACGCGGTGATAAACAGGAAGTACACAATTACCACTGTAATATTGTTGATAATAGTATCGTTAAATGCATTGTTCTGGAAGCCCCGCGCTGTTTTTAAATAAAAAAATTGAAAGGCAGTCCTGGCGAACAGGTAAGTTATCCAACTACCGGTGCCGGTTAAGGCATAAACCAGGTATTTTCCTCTTTGAAAAAAACGGTGATACAACCAGAGGGTAAAATAGGTTGCTGCAATAAACATGATCTCCGACAATAACATATATTCCAAATAGATCCTGTGGTAATATGTTACCGTAAGGTAATATGGCCAGAACCTGAATATTGCATAGCCGCTCCAGAATAACAAATGCCAGGGCCAGCGCTTATACAGCAAAGACTTTTGTTCCTTATGACCAGCGCGAGCCTGTTCACTCATTTTCATGATCCAAAAATAGTTATTAGAACTTTCAACTCACGAACCATCTGTCCCTGAAAACTTTATTTCGTCCTTTTATGTTCCGGCGGTTTGTCCGGGATAAATGCTGTTTGTAGATTAAATTTCCTACCTGTCCTTTTATAAAAAAAGCAATCGGCAGTTGTAATAGTTTAGTGCAACTAAAAAATTTACAATATGAAAAAACATTTACTAGTTGCAGTATCATTTATATTATTTTTTACTGCAAGCGCACAATGGCAAAATCAAAACGCAGCGCTGATGAACAACGCCCTTGGGTTTTATGAAATGTCGATTGTTGACCATAAAACAGCCTGGGCCGTTTGTTACGATGGGATAAACGGTTTATTCAGCAACAGGTTGGTACTGGATTTTACACGAACCGTAAATGCGGGCAATACCTGGATCTCGGGTAAAATGGGAAATGACAGCAGCTTGCAGTTTTCGAATATCAGTGCTGTGAGTAAAAAAGAAGCATGGGTTGCCATGCATAAATTGAATGGCATTACCGGGGGAGGCTTGTATCACACAACTGATGGAGGAGT
The DNA here is from genome assembly GCA_039921685.1 of Ferruginibacter sp. Taxonomy (GTDB): domain Bacteria; phylum Bacteroidota; class Bacteroidia; order Chitinophagales; family Chitinophagaceae; genus Ferruginibacter. Next base: position 19,331 of record JBDSBG010000040.1, on the reverse strand, counting down.
CACATGGTCGCAATCAAACGCCGGGCTTATTTTCGACGCAAATTCATTTCCCAATTTTGTACATTTTAAAAATAAGAATAAGGGTGTTGCCATGGGAGATCCAAATGGAGGATCCTTTGAAGTGTATACTACCAACAACGGAGGTGATTCCTGGAACAGAATAACGCCTGCGCACCTGCCCGCACCACTTGCTAATGAATATGGTTTTATCAGTGGTTATTATGCGGTGGATAATACCATATGGTTCGGAACTTTGTCGGGAAGAATGTATAAGTCAACAAATTTTGGTAAAGACTGGACTGTTAACACGGTTGACCCTGCAGGAAATGGTGTTTATGAAATAGCTTTTAATGACGACAAATTGCATGGCGTTACACATGTACGCACTGCCACTCAAACATTGTTGTATTCAACCACAGATGGCGGCGTTACCTGGACAAACCTCGGCATTCCTCCCTACTGGAAAAGCAGCCGCATTACCGCCGTGCCAGGTACAAATGCGCTGGTATCCACTTCCGTTATTCCAACCAACCAGGGCTCTGCCATTTCTTATGACAATGGAACAACATGGACAGAACTTGAAAATACAGCACCAAAGGCAGTAGCAAGATTCCTGGATGAACATACAGGATGGGCAGGAGGCTTTTACTTTCTTGGGCCACCGTTTTCAGGAGGAATATATAAATCCGAAATTAATTTTCAAACTTCGCAATGCCATAACAGCAAAGTAAATCCTAACGCAATTACAAGCACTGGCCCATCAGTGATTGAACAAAATACAAAAGCTGACTTTGTAAAAATCTATCCAACCCCTGCAAATGATGTAATTAATATTTTACTACCGGATTCGCCGGTTATTACAACCTATGTCATAAGTATACTAACGATGGAAGGAAGGTCGATCGAAACAAGGAAATTGCAGTCGTCAAAATTATACCAGGTAAATGTAAGCAAGTTGACTACCGGCTCATATATAATTCGATTTACCAACAATGGTCAAACAGTGAATAAGGTTTTCACTATAGCAAGATAGATTTTCGTGGCTTAAAAGGTAAGGGCAGCTCTGAGTTGCTCTTGCCTTATTTTATTATGATGTTTCAATTTAAAATCAAACCGGGATGAGAAAATACTTATTGTTAATACAGATTGTTTTTTTTACTCTTCCATTGTGTGCACAACAACCATTTAACGCAGCTGCCCCCAACGGCTACACGAAAAAAGCGATTGTTTCTGAACAGGTGGGTTTAACACAGGTCAGCATTACATATCATCGCCCATCAGTAAACGGCCGCGAAGGTAAAATATGGGGCCAGCTTGTACATGAGGGGTTTATAGACCAGGGATTTGGAAATGGCAACCCGGCGCCCTGGCGGGCAGGTGCAAATAAAAATACGATCATCGAATTCGACAGTGATGTAAAACTGGAAGGCCAGGCATTGCCAAAAGGCAAATACGGCTTTTTCATCGCATACAATCCTGTAGAAAGTATTTTGATTTTTTCCCGGCGAACGGATGCCTGGGGATCATTTTTTTATGATGAAAAAGAAGACGTATTGCGAATAAAAGTTAAACCCCAACCATTGGATCGAAACGTTGAATATTTGAAATATGAATTTTCAAACCAGGGAGTTAATGCATCGCTGCTCACACTGTCATGGGAAAAACTATCCATTGCTTTCAAAATTGAAGTTGATTATCTAAAGCAACAATTTGAAGCTTTTATAACGGAATCGCAAAAGCCCGCAGGCTTTACGGCCCAGGGATTAAACATCGCTGCAACCTGGTGCCTGCAAAACAACTATCAGCTGGAAAAAGGACTTGAATGGGCCACGTTGGCAACAGGCACAAACTTTCCCGGGGATCCCACGTCATTTCCTGCACTTTCCACAAAAGCTGTTCTCCTTGAAAAACTTGGTAAAACCGGGGATGCTTCGGCTGTCATCAACCTGGCATTGCCTTATGGAAGCATTGCCCAACTTCAACAGCTGGGCAGGCAACTGTTAACCCTGCAGAAGCCCAAAGAAGCACTAGTGGTTTTTCAGTACAACTATAATAAGAACCCGGACCAGTTCGTAACGGTGATGGGTATGGTCAGGGGATTATCTGCTAATGCTGAATATGCCAAAGCCCTGAAATTTGCCAGGCAGGCGTTAACGTTAGCGCCTAATGATTCGAATAAAGAAGCAGTAAAAGTTATGGTTGAAAAACTTAATACAGGGAAAGACATTAATTGAACAAGGGCTATGGCCGTATCAGGATTTTATTTCCGCTCGCCGTGGTTCCTGCCTTCACAAGCGCAAGCCACAATTATCACAAACCATGAATAACATGTCCAGGTTTTTAAAAACCTGAATAATCAACCCAGGCTTTTGCAAAGGATGATATTTGCTACTTACATTCCCTGCGAGGCTTAGGCATACCATGGTAATATAGGAGAATCCCACTAACAGGCGCAGCTTTATGGAAAAACTTCCTAATATATTTCTCAGCTTTTCCTGCCGAAGCCATTCAATTTTCATTTTTAAAATGAAAATTGAATGCGATTATTGTCTCTCTACAGTAAGTTTGTAAAACTGTTTCTTCCTTTTTTGCTTCGCCCCAAAAAAAGGGTACCCGTAATCGATATACCGCCGGGTACTCGAAGGCGTTATCGTTATCAACACTGCACATTAACCCGGATCCTTGAAATCGAACCTGAGTACTCATGTTAACCATAGATATAGGAGCGGTCTAATTACAATGCTGCGTTTACGGTTCGAAAAATTCTATTGTGAGGATAAAATATTTGAGGCAGCCTGGCGTTAGACCCCTTTTTCATATTTAATTCTTCCTTATCTTCATCACAATGAATTGTATAAACAGAACTGTGTTGCTGATAGCGCTCTCATTCTTTTTTATGGGCAACCTTATTGCCCAGGGAAGCGAAGTTTTTTCCCTCTCTTTTACGCGATGTATAGGGACGTATGTTGCAGCATACGAATATGGATGCCGGTAAAGGCCAGGCACAACTTAACACTACCCAATATATCGGCGGTATTTATTACCTCGTTGTATCAGACGCATCAGGCGTTTGTACTACCGTTAAATTGGTTAAAATAAACTAATAACATACAAACAATAAGTCCGGCATTCACTACCTTAATGGTAATGAATGCCGGACTTTTTTTATGAACAAATGGCTGCTATTGACAGGCAGTTGACATCTCAGCGAGTTGACATCTCGTCAAGTTGACATCTCTTCGGGTTGACATCTCTGTGAGTTGACATCTCGTCAAGTTGACATCTCATCAAGTTGACATCTCATCGAGTTGACATCTTGCCGGTTCACCTCTCTTCAGACTTCAGCCTCGCAGTGGTATTTAAAAAATGAAAGGCGAACACTTACCGATCTCACTTCAACCCATATTTTTTCCATGTTGGGCCTAATAACCTCTTTGCAGATAGAAAGCCCGATCCTGGAATCCTTCTCGATTAACCCGGGTACCTAAAAATATCCATCTAACAAGCGTGACAAATATTCTGCTGATATCCCCGGCCAAAATCCCGTACTAAGAAAATGATACTATCATAGCAGCCGTGGAGTTCTATTCTTACATTTTAAATGCCATGCCTGAACTTAATTAACGATCAACTTACTGCTGATACGTTGGCGGTTGGATTTTATCATTTCAACAGTATAAAATCCTTTCCTCAGGCCACTAATGTTAATTAGGTTTCCTGAACTTTGCTGCCTTACTGGTCTTCCATACATATCTGTAATGCAGATTTGTTTTAGAGACTTTTCGTCTAAAATATTAAGTTGAGTTGCGCCCATGGTCGGATTTGGGTATATCTGCTGTGATCCCGCTGTTTTTACTTCACTTGGTTTCACCTGGGTGATCGTATGGTTAACCCCCTTTTCTGCTACCTCCTCTATATCGCAGATGGTAAAATTGTCGAATACATATTTTGTATTTTGCTGTACACAATTACCAATGCCACTCTTCGGTTTGAAAAACATTTCTATTTGATATAAAGTTCCCAGGGGCAAATTAGGCCCCACATAAAAATTTACAGTGACCAGGGTAGAATTTAAGGGCCCGTTAGGCGGCAGCACATAATCTATTGCAGCCTGGTATGCCGTGGTTCCTACATAATAAACTACATCCATGGAAGTAGTACAACTAAAGTCTTTCCAGCTGGCGCATTTCAGGTTCGCATCCATTACGTACATGTCAAATGTCATTTTCACCTTGGCCCCACCGTTACTGGTAAGCAAAGGCGTTTTGAGATTGCAGGGATTGTTACCACCAACACCTGGGGTGATGATGCCTAAATCGTTGCTGCAATTGTTGCCGGGGTTGTTGTAGGTTTGTACACTGGCGCCCTGCGAGTAGGTCCAACCGGTAGTGGAGCCGGTAAAAGTTTCGGAAAAACATGGCTGATCCTGTGCCATAAGATTGTTGAAGACGCATAATAATGCCAATGCAAGAGTACATGTTACTTTCATAGTAAACGGATTTAGTTAAAAAATAAATTTAAAGTAAGTGACTCAGTGAAGTATAAATAGAAACACAGGCTGTGCTTCGGTTAGGGTGAGGTAAAACTAATACCTGTTTTTCATAACTCCTAGCAAATTCAAAAAAAAATTTTAATCGATATTGGATATTTCATAAAGAGCTCATCTTTTGATCTTGAAGATCTGTCTCTTATCAAGGTTTGAACCATTTACAAATTACTTGATAAGCCCGACTAATTCCAAAATAAAAGCCCGGCATTTGCCAGGCTTTATTTCTTCAACGCAGTCGGTTTTTCTTCAGAAATGGTTGTTTATAATTTTATAAGCTTTATAGTTTTCCTTTTATTTCCCTGTATGAATTGTGCAAGATAAATACCTGGCAAATAGTTGTTCCCAATATTTACAGTTTTACCAATTTCAACAGCGTGTTTTCTTTCTATCAATCTTCCACTTATATCCATTACCTGTATTTCAATGGAAGCTTTTGACTCGCTGCTTACTATTAAATTAAAATCATATTCTGTCGGATTGGGCATTACTTTTACTTGCAGTTCTTTGGAAATTATTTCTTCTTTTTGCATTATCACATACGCGTTCTGGCTACTTTCATTTCCATTGCGGGTAAATGCCGGCGGCGGACAACTTGGTAATTTAACGGCGGTTGAACGTACCGTACTGGTTCCACAATTATTGATAGCCGTTGCAGTTATTGCACCTTGCACAGCAACATCAGGATACATTACAACTATACTGCTTGTTCCCTGCCCTGTAAAACTTATGGCTGTTGCAGGAACGGTCCATTGTACCGAAGTCGCATTGGCCGGCATGGATGCAAGTGTGTAACTATAGGCCCTTCCCGGACAGGTTTGTGTTTGAATCACATCTATTATACCTGGAGTTGCCGGATTTAATTTATTAATCGCCAAACTTCTCGCAACACTTGTTCCGCAGCCATTCGTTGCCGTTACAGCAATGTTCCCACTGGTAAAACCATTGGGGAATTTAACCGTGATAATACTATCATTTGGCCCTGGGCCATTAAGATGGGTAACAACAGATCCGATTGGGACGGTCCAGGTATATGATGTTGCTCCCGCAACGGGAACAATGTAATAGGTAGCTGCTGTGCCAGCGGGTAATATATATGCACATGCATTTGTTGATCCTTTAATTAGCCCCGGCGTTGAAGCTGAAACGCGGTTGATCGTAATAGTTCTTGCACCGCTGGTGCCACAGTCATTAACAGCCTGTACCGTTATATTGCTTGTTATAAATCCTGTAGCGAATGACACATTGATGATGGTATCAAAGGCGCCCGGGCCGTTGGGGTGTGTAATGGTTGTTCCCGCAGGTGCTGTCCAGATATAGGAATCGGCACCGGCAACAATCGGGATTTTATAACTGGTTGCAACTCCTGTTCCAATGAATGAGCAAATATTGGTTATTCCCGTAACAGGCTGAGGGGTGTTGGGAAGTTGTGCCAACATGTAAAATATTTTATCCGGGCTTGATCCACATTGTGAATTGCCTTTTACTCTTATCTGCTTATTGGCATTGGCAACAAATCCTGCGTTAACCGTTACCGTTATGCTTGTGGTTCCCTGGCCGGAAAGTATGGTTACTGCTGTTGGAACGGTCCATGTATAGGATACAGCAGATACAGCGTTTGTTATTGAGTAGGTAAGTGGAATACCTGTGCCAACATATGGGCAAACATTTGTGATACCGCTGATCACGGCGTTTGTCAATACCGGAACAGAATAGATATTTACAGGTTTATAGACAACCCGGTCGCATCCGTTTATATTTACCGTATACTTAATGAAGGCAGATCCTGCTGTTACACCGGTTACAAGGCCGGTATTGTCAACGATGGCAACCGCTGCATTACTGCTTGTCCAGGTTCCGCCCGGCGTTGCATCAGCAAGTTGTGACGGCGTTCCTACGCAAATATTTGCATTACCCGTAATCGCCGCAACGCTGATGCCCGGATTAGCGTTATCTGTAACAGTTATATCAAAGCTGCATGTGCTGGTATTGCCCACTGCATCTGTAGCTTTGAAACTTACAGTTGTTGTTCCGATAGGAAAAGCACTGCCACTAGTGGGGCCGGATACCTGTTCAGTTTGAATATTGCAACTTAGTTCAACAACATATTGAAGAAAAGCATTTTGGTTTAAATCGTTCCATGGGCCATCGGGGTAAAACTGGAGATGATCTTCGCCACTGGAGTTATTTGGTTCCCCGCCATTCCAGTTGGTATACGTAAACGCTGTACCATCAGACCATTCCCATCCACCACCAGGCTCGCTATAAGTGGGATTGAGATGATTCTGAAAACCACCGGCCCATACACTGGTTGTACCTAAGGTATTTGACAGCAAATTATTTTCTGTTGCAGAATTAACAGAAACCAGATTACCTCCCGCTGAGACAGCTGCAGTGTGTGCTGTGTTCCAATCCACCGCCGCCTGGGACAAATAGTAGGTATGGGAACCTAGAGCGCCAAGATAAGTATAGGCAGGATTACCTGTAAGCGTAGGGCAACAATTATCAAGTGCTAACGGAGTTGTATAATTTGCAATTGCTGTGCATTCACCCGGTGCAACATTTACCGTAATATTTGCCGGGCATACAAATGAGGGCGCCTCTTTATCCAACACCGAAACAGATGCACTGCAGTTTGCGGTATTGCCTGAAGCATCGGTAACAGTCCATATATTTAGTGTAGTACCTATCGGGTATATATTACCTGGAGGGATACCCGCAGTTTGTGTTATGGCCGGGAATGATATATTATAATGCAGAATTACTTTTCCATCACCTGTTCCAACCCCGGTAGTATTCACCTGGCTGACACCTGCATTGAATGAACCGCCACCGCCGCCATAGGTACCAAAATTGTAATCGTTGGAATAATCGCCTGCTCCACCACCGGAATAACCACCACCGCCACCGGCTCCAAAATAACTACCACCACCACCCCCGTATCCACCGTTTACTCCACCACAGGAAACACCAATTCCACCGGCACCTCCGTTGCGTGGACTGGCACCACCATAGTCGCAGTCTCCATAAATGCCATCCGTTAGCCAACCTGCGCCACCACTTCCTGCGGTGACTACACTAGCCCCGTTTCCATTTGAGCCACCTGCCGCAGTTCCGTACACGATGCCGTTTCCTCCACTAAGGCCATTGAGACCCGTGCTTGCATCGCTGCTGCCGCCGCTTCCTGCGCCGCCACCACCACCGGCTGCTATAAGGAGCCCGTTCATTAATAAGCGGTCCTTACTAACATATGTTCCGCCACCACCACCGCCGCCGGTATTCGGGTTGGTACTGTTGTAACCTTGTTGGGCAACGAGCATATAGAGTGTATCGCCAAATGTTACCGGGAAAAATCCTGACATAGAAGCTCCCTTTCCACCAGTATAGCCACCAGGTGCATTACCACCTGCAGCTCCAATGGCAGTGATACTAATTGCATTTACACCTGCGGGAACAGGGAATATTTGAATACTGCCCGTATAGTTAAATTCTTTTGAGCCTACCGATGTAGAAGGGCAGTTATCCGTAGCCGTTGGCGTAATGTTTACAATAGCCCCACATATGCCCGGCGTACTGTTTACAGTAACAGAAGAGGGGCAATTGATAACAGGCGCGACCGGTTCCAAAACATTCACCGTAACAATGCATACTCCGGTAAGGCCATTTGCATCTGTTCCCGTCCATGTAACAAAAGTAGTACCTGCTGTGAATGTAGAGGATGGATGATCGGTAGTAAAGGTTACAGGCGAACAAGTGCCGTTTGCCGTTGGGGGATCAAGGGTTACCGTTGCACTGCATTGTCCTGCCGGTATATTAACCGTAGTAACACTAACCGCAGGGCAATTAAGTTGAAGTACCGGTATAAATTTGATAGATCCAAAAGAAAAATTGACACCTTCTGATCCCCTGAATACAACAGTAGAGTTTGAATTTAGATAGCCACTCCATACATTCTCATGCACATCGCAACAACCAATATGTTCCCAGACTTTTACACCATTAATAAATAGCTGGGCCGCATTATCATGTGTTGGAATACTTACCTGGTAAAAATTGCACGTAAACCCCTGGCGTTTTGCGCTCCAGGAATGGTTATTGGGACGTACGGTGCAACCTGAATACCCCGTTGCATCAGATGGCGAACCAAGTCTTGGCCACCTGTTCTCTGTATTAAAATTGAGTGAGTCATCTGTATAAAACCCCGCATAAAATGCACCCCATGAAGTGCCTGGGTAAATACCATCACCCGCATTCCAGGCATATACATTCCATGAGTTATTTCCGAATACTGAGGTGTCTCCTTGAAGAGGGATAACGGTTGCAGAAACTACCGGGCAACCCTGTATAGAAACAGCATAAGTTCCTCCTGCAGTTGCCAGGATTGATTGTGAAGTAGCGCCTGTGTTCCACAAATAGTTAAAGCTGCTGCTTGACCCACTCAATGTCATCGGCACTGAAGAAAAATTACGGAAAGATGATGGGCCTTGCGCCGGATTACTTGTAAACCTTATTTTACTTACGGTTGCGATAGATGGGAATGTGATGTATAAACCTGTAAAATTAAACTGGCTGGTTGTGTTATTATCATAAACGTTTATCCAAGCATCGGAAACAGGATTATAAAGATCAATCCTGAAATTGACATTTGCACCCGTATTTGAACGAATTGAGGCATTGGTACTTCCAATGTTAAAGCTGGTTGCGTTGTTGATTAAAGGAACATTGGATTCATTAATATTAAAAAAAGTGTTGCCGGTCCATATAAATGAACTGGCATTTGCAGGTCCGCTGCCAGTTAGTATTGCGGGGCCTCCACAAAGAGATGAAGACATTGGCGACACCGCCGCTACGTACGTTTGTACGGAACCGTTAGCAGGACAATTATCTACATCTACTGTGAAGATCCCTGCCGTATCAACAGTGATGCTTTGACTGGTTTCGCCTGTTGACCATAAATAGCTGGTTCCTGCACTTGCTGTAAGTGTTAGCGATGACCCGACACATATCATAACTTTTCCCGATGGAGTGATCGTATGTTCTGGTAAAACATTTACGGTTACCGTAGTTGATGAACTTTCACCATTTGCATTGGTGCCGGTAACCGTATAGGTAGTAGTGGTTAAAGGGCTTACTGTTAGCTGGCTTCCTCCACTGCCAAGATTATAATATGATTCGGTTTTATATTCAATGGCAGACCTGTTATCATTTGAAAGCACAGCATTAAAAATCATAATATCCATGAAGTCGCAGTCGGAAAGCTCTCCGTGTATGGAAGAGCCGTTCATCTGAATACCATTGGGACTTGCCATTCCTCCTGCATTATTTGTAAATAACGCAGTTCCATTTTTGAAAACAGAAGACGTGTTACCGTTACCGGTAGCACTATATACAGCTGGATTATTATCTGCAACTGGCGTACCTGGTGACGCATTTAACCAACCCTCAAAGTAAGCCTGGTCCTTAGCCCCGTTCCACCAACCCAATAGCCAGTTATTGCTTACGCTTGATAAAACACGGTGCCGCGTAGGCCCCGTTTGTTTTGCAGCATAGACTACACTATAAGGGAAAGTAAAATTGGTTGTGTTAGTCATATACTGCGAAGTATTGCAACGCAATACCGGTTTACCGTTTTGACCGCTTGCGATAAACAACGGTTGGGAAGCATTTGATGGCTGTACCATGTGGCGGCCATTGCCCGACTGATCATACAGTATACTGCAAAACCCGTTAGCACCATTTAAAAATGTATTGATAGCAACGAGGTCGAGGTCATTGCCAGAAAAACCAAAATCCATAATGGCGTTATCCGATTGCCGACGCAACTGCAGCGCAAAACCTGTGTAACTGGTTTTCAATTTGTGCAGTCCAACCGCCAGGGAGGCGGAAGATACGCCGTCAAGTGCAAGTGCTGTTGTCCAGGAATAAGTTAAAGCACCGCTGGCCGTTAAGGTTGTGCTGCTTCCATAACAGATACTTGTATTACCTGAAACAGTAATAACCGGCGGATCATTTGCGGGTGGGTTTGCACGCAGAAACAGGGTTGGTAATGCTGCAAGCAACATTACTTTCAGCAGCAGGGGAAATAACTTCTTCATGATAATTTGTTGGTTAAGGTTGATAAAACGGGAACTGAAATTATTATATAGCAGTCGTAGGATTGGGGCATCTTTCTTTCATAAATAGCTGAAGATTGTTCTTTCTTCCTGGATACTGTTTCTTTTATCCTTGCATCAAAAAACCACCACACGATCCAGGCGAGGAATAAAAAACCAAGAATGATGACGAGATAAATGATCCGGGTTCTTCGTTTAACAGGAATAAAATCTTGCATGCAGTTAATATTTATGCAGCAATAAAACTAACGGTGTAAAAAAGCGAAAGCAAGTTTTTGATGTGACAATGATGTGACGGGTAGGGGAAAACGCTGTGACAAAAACGTGACAACGGATAAGAGGATGATTGTCAACAAGTGAATAGTGAATGCTGTATGGTCAAAATGCAGAAATTATATTGGAAATGCCAGTTATAATAAACAAGTTTTAAATGAGCTTCGAACCAAGCATAAGACATATTTTTTCACCATCCACCATTCAGCATTGACGGGTTAGCCTATTCAGATCCGGTCAATCTCATCTTCGATTGCAGCTTCTTCTGCAAGATTTAGTTTTTTTCTAAACCTGCTCTTGCTTTGGCGTATAGCATCTGTACCAACGCCAAGCATAGCTGCCATTTCTTTGTTGTTGAGTTTTAATTTAGTGAGCGCCACAAGCCGGGTTTCTGCCGGTGAAAGGCCGGGTAACTTTTCCTTCAGGCGAAAAAAGAACCCGGGATAAACTTTTTCGAAGAGTTGAGTGAAGTTTTTCCAGTGTTCGTCAGTTAATAAAACAGATTCCTGTAATAGTTTCAGTGAATGATCATCTATTTTAGATGAGCGATCACCGGGCTTCTGATCCTGTAATTCTTTATAGGCGCTATTTAGTTGTTCTATTTTCAGCGTTGCTATTTCCAAAAGCTCATTCTTTTCAATGATCGATTTGGTAAAATCATTCAGTTGAGTACTGGCATTATTTAACTCAGTTTCTGCAAGCTGTTTTTCTTTAAGGAATTGTTCTTCCCGGTGCATGTTCTTTAAACGAACACGGTTATAATATAATAATGTAATGATCATAACGAGTATGATTAAAATGATCAGCCCGTTTCTCGTTAATATTTGCCGGGCCCTTTCTTCTTCAATTATTTTTTCCTGTTGTTTTTTTCGTGCTTCTTCTACCTGCATTTCTCCCTGGTATTTTAAATTCACATTATTGATCTTTGCAAGACTGTCCTTAAAAATGATGGATGAATCCCTATATACCAATGCCTGTGCTGCATTGCCTGTTTGTTTATAGTAATCAGCAAAGGCCTTATATACATTGTAAAAATTGGATGCGGTGTTAGCTTTATAAGCAGCTTCCTGTGCAGTATCCAAATATTTTTTTGCGAGTGCGGGGTTCTGCTTATCCAGGTAAATGGTAGCTGTATAGGCAGCAAAATCTGCAGCGTTGTCGGGAACATCTGCAGCCAGTGTCAGTTCCACAGATGTTTTAAGATAGGGTAGGGCTTTATCATAATCATGTTGCAAAAAATAAGCAAGACCAATATTTCCTGATGCAATGCCTTTCCAGGCTACAGGATTTTTTGCGAGTTTTAAATTATCGATGATCCATTGAAATTGTGATATGGCAGAATCATATTGTTGCATTCTGAGATAACTCATACCGATCATATCAATGTTATAGATGGACACATAATTCTTAGCTGGGTAGATCGTTTCGATCTCATTTCCTAACCTGGTCGCATTTTTATAATCATTGAACTGGTAGTAAGCCAATGCGATCGAATATTGAGAATATTGCCTGTCGGGATATCTTTCAATAGGCACATTCTTAAAAATATCATAGGCCTTTAAGTAGTATTCAAATGCCTCTGAGAATTGTTTTAATTTATAATAGTAAGTATTGGCGATTGTAGTGTATATCATCGCTTCTATCTCTGGATATTTTTTTTCATCCGTTTCTTCCAGCAATTTATTTGCTTCTCCTATGATCGGCGTATATTCAGAAACGGAACCGTTGGCACTCGAGCAAGCATACTGGTAATTAAGCACCGCACGCTTACAATTAAGGATCGTTAATTGATCTTTCGTTTTATAAGCCGTGGCCAGTAGTTCTTCTACAAGCGTTGGATGATATACCGATCCCACACCAAAACTATTGAATGCCGAATCCAGCGCAGCATATTGCTTCGGAAAAGGAATTGAAAGGATCTTTGTAAACTGGGCAGAGAGATTGCCAGCAAGGAACAATAAAATTATGCCGCAGAATAATTTTCTCATAATACGCATCGGGATGAAGATAAGAAAGATTGGTAATTTAATGGAATAGAGTAATTGATTTATAGATCCGGTAATTACAAATGCATGATTTTTTCACAAGGATAATAAAAAAGGCCCGTGAAGTACATGGCTCTTTGAAATAAAAATGAATAAATCCTCTCAATTTATCTTTTCAAAATACAACTCCGGTAAGATAATTTTTACTTCCTCCGGGGCATCTTCTTTTTTCCAGTAAACAATGAACTGAACCTTTGCCTTTTTTAGTTGGTAGCCTTTTTTCTTTTGCATCTCAATTGTATTTTGAAATTGTTTTGAAAACTTTAATACGGAGCGTCCTGTTTTATTGCAGCAGCCATCATCATTTACTGTCAAAGCATCCCCGCTTATAAGCTGTGACACAAGCTGCTGCCTGTTGATAAAATAATCCAGCCAGATATCCTTTAAAGTTAAATGCATAGCCATCTCGGTGGGTGGGAGATAGGTTTGCGGGTCTTCTATGATTTCTAAATTCTCTACGAATATTCCATCAAGATAATTGCCATTTAAATGAATTGTTAAGTTGCGTTTTGCTCTTGTCATGGCAACATACAGTTGGCGTTTCTTTTCATCCGTTGCCGGGTTGAAATTGTCCAGCATTATGAAAACATTGTCAAACTCTTTTCCTTTAGCCTTATGGATCGTTGAGACAAAAATTGTTTCGCCATTTTCATTGTAAAAATCTTCCAGTTTTGATTCTCTTACAAAAACTTCTAAATCTGATTTGTATTTTTTCTGCGGGTTGCTGCTTTCGAATTGTTTGATGAGGTTACTACAAACCTCCAGCATAGTACTTCCCTTAAACCTTTCTTTCATTGTTACTTTTGCATTTTCCCAGGCCTCGTCGCTAATGATCTTTGTATCATCACTTATGTTTATTTCATTCAGAAGGAAACGAACCTCCAAAAGGTTTTGCAAGCTAAAACAGTCATTACTTTGAATCAATTTTGCTTCCGTCCCGTTTTTTAACAGCAAACCTGTAATTTGTAAAGCTTCTTCATTTGTTTTTGTAAGTACACAAGTAGTGCCGGCCAGCCCTGTTGAAAGTATGTCCTGCACCAATGGAGAAATAAGATTAAGGGTTTGATAACGCACCAACTTTATATTTCCGTTGTCTCTTTGTTTCGCAGTAATTGAAGTTTCTTTTAAGCGGTGACGAATTTGCTTAACAAATCCATTAGTGAATTCAACCAGGTTATTTTTGCTTCTGTAATTTTCAATCAATTCATGTTTTGTTGCTTTCCTCACTGCCATGAATTGTTCTAAATATTTTGAGCTCGCACCCCTGAACTCATAAATGTTTTGGTCATCGTCTCCTACAGCTATCACCCTCATGTCATCATTCTGCTGCATCAAAGTGTTTATTAAATTAAATTCATCGGCATTCATATCCTGCGCTTCATCAATTACCAAAACTGTTTTTGTAATTCGGTTTGGTTCAACTTCACCGTTCTTTATCTTTTCAATGGTGTTTTTCAGAATCGCATCCGACTTTTCCAGGCTTCCAACCCTTCCCAGTAAGTCAAAACAATATGAATGAAAAGTCTTTATTTCAATGTAGTGTGCTGCGTTACCGATGAGTGCGAGCAAACGCTTTTTAAATTCTGTTGCCGCAGCTCTTGAAAAGGTAACCATCAACAGTTGTTCATGTTTTACATCTTCCATCAAAAGCAAAGAAGCCAGTTTGTGAACCAATACCTTTGTTTTTCCGCTTCCGGGCCCGGCCAAAACCGCAATGTGCCTGGCTTCATTGTCCTTAATGATTTCTAATTGAGTTGGGGACAATGCGCCAAACAACTGCCGGAACTTTGCAGGAGTTATATTCCTTTTAATTTCGTTTTGCCGGCTGCCCTTAAAGTATTTGTTGATAAATGAGGAGTAGTTTAATTGAAAATAATCATCAACAAACTGCAATGCGCTCTTGTAATCACTGATCATTTTATTGGCATACTCTCCAACAATATGAATTTGCTGAATCCTGTTTTCATAAAACTGGTTCAGCTTTTGATAATCATCATTTTTATATCTTCTCTTACTGTCTTGCTCAAGCCTGTTTATGGTAAGACGGTTATAAACTACTAAGAATCCCCCTTCAATTTTAATTGCGTCAATTTTTGCAAGATAAAAAAGTGTGTCTTCTATATCTTCAATGGAAACCTTAATTTCAAAAAGTCGGGGTCTTTTCTCAAACTCCGCTTTTAGTTCAAGAACTGAAAATTCAACCATAACTTCTCCCTTTACAATTTCAGCAAGAGTTGTAATGCTTTTCTCATAAAGGAACTCAACACAAAACCTGGCTAATTCATGTCGCCTTTCCAGTTTTTCTTTCAGTGATTCTTTTCTTTGAACGCAAAGGATTGTCACATGATTATTCGAATATGTTTCGTTGTGCCGTTTGATCCAATTCTTGATCGCCCAAAAATTGATGATGGTTTTAAGTTTGTTGGGAGTAACATCTTTACTACCTTTTAACCCTGCATTTTCATTCAGTTCTTTTATATGAAATGTCTTTTCCTTCTCTTCAAAAACCGACAATATAAAACTTTCAATATGACTATACGTTTCTACAAGCTGCAATGAACGGTTAATATTTTCTCCCTTCTTTATAAATGCCGTTAGATCTTTGGCATCTGCTAAAATCTTTTCCTCACGAAGAAGATTTACGATATTTATCACTTCTTCCTTTACAATCCCCAAATGGTCTGCGATATAATCTACCCGGGCTTCTGCTATCTCATCATTACTTTGTTTTCTACTTTTACTTGAAAAGAGTTTTTTAATAATTCTGATCGCTTTTTCTTTTTGCTTTTCTTCAAATCTTTGCGAAGCATTTATTTTGTCAATCGCTTCCTGGGCATTCTTTGATAGAATACTGTTGGCAAAAACCTTCGGCATGTTTTGTCCTCGCTTTAAATAGCCAGCTTCTTCAAGCGCCGCAATGGCTGTTATCACTCTTGTTTCAATTTCCACAACGTTGTCGTCCCAACCTGCTATTCGTGCAATTTCTAATGCTGAATTTGAGACAGTTGAACGAAATTTCGTGATATCTTTTATTGCTTTCCAAACCTGCTGTATTTCTTTGATGGAGAGTTTTGTTTGGTTCAGCAGTATGAAATGTTTGCTAAGGTCTTCTTCATTAAACAACACAAAACAATCTGCTGTTATGTTTTCATCTCTCCCTCCTCTTCCTGCTTCCTGTACATAATTTTCCAGTGAGTCTGAAATCTCGTAGTGAATTACCATTCCGATATCCTTCTTGTCGACACCCATACCGAAAGCCGAGGTTGCAACCATAATGGGTATATCACCTTTTATGAAGGCGTTCTGGTTTTCACTTTTTTCCTTAGCATCCATTTTACCATGATAAGGTTTTGCATTAAATCCATCTTTTGTTAATCGTTCTGCAAGTAAATATGCTTTCTTTGTTCTTGAAACATAAATAATAGTCGGACAATGTTTTTGTTCTATCAAATCCCGGACTGAATTGTATTTTTCTTCTTCGTTCCCTTTTTCAAAAACTTTGTATCGTAAGTTCGTCCTGGTTGCATTTGAACTGAAAATTTCCAGATCCAGCGAAAGTTTCTCTTTGAAGTAAGTGCAAATATCTTCTATAACCTTTTTTTTGGCAGTCGCTGTAAAACATGAAACAGGAATTGATTCTTCAAGATTTTTCTTCACCTGAATTTGCCTGATGAAATCACCGATATATAGATAATCCACTCTGAAGTCCTGGCCCCATGATGAAAAGCAGTGGGCTTCATCAATCACAAATCGAACAACCTTTCTTCCAAGCAAAAGCCTCTCAATTGTTTTCGAACGCAAAGCTTCGGGGGAGATGTAAAGCAGGGATGCAGAGCCGTCCTCAACTCTTTCAAAACACTTTGCCCGTTCTATCGGGTCAAGTAAACCATTAATTGTAACAGCATCTGTTATTCCAGCCTTTTCAAGATTATCAACCTGGTCTTTCATCAAAGATTGCAGGGGTGAAATAACAACAGTTAAACCTTTGGTTGCAACTCCACTCATCAGGGCCGGAACCTGAAATGTTATTGATTTTCCTCCGCCAGTAGGGAAAACTGCCAATAGCGATTTGTTTTCAATAGCTGCTCTAACTGCATGTTCCTGCAATTTCTCCCCGGCATAGGTCCTGTAAGAATCCAATCCAAAATAGGTTTTCAATCCTTTATGTGTATCCAATGCCTGGTCACAATACACACAACCCGTAAGGCAGGGCTTGCTTCTCAATGCGCTCATGAGCTTTTCTATCTCAGGATATGTTTTGAGCACCCAGCGTGGTGTAATGGAATACCGGTTTCTACAATTTATTAAGGCTAAACAGTAAGCTAGTTCAATTGGATTTTGCAGAATTAATTTGGTTAAGTCGGCTTGTTCACAAATTTCTGAATAAAACTTTTCCCGGATTAGTTTTTCCAGGTTGGTTTCAGTGCATTGGTATCCAATATATTTAAAGAATGAATGGAACTCTTTTTTGTCATTCAAAAGCAAAAACATTATTTGCTTTTCTGATTCATCTTTTTGTTGAAAGGCGGCAACTTCGCTAAAGAAAAGATCCTTACATTTTATAGAATCATTCAGCGGGTTGTTTGCATCTTCCGTTTGCAGTTTGTCATCTTTTAATAAAGCATGATAGGGCCTCGTTGGAAAAAGTAGGGGTGAAAGAAATAAACTGTCAATAATATTTGATGAATTTATGCCGGCATCGGAAACGGCTTTTTGGATATATTTTAAATCATGCTTTAATATATTATGCCCGCAAATAAATTTTGCGTTTTTTAGAAAAACGGAGAGATTAACAATCGAATTAGAATGAAAATAATTACCATTATCCATTATGCCGCCAATGTCAACAATCTTTTGACTGCGAGGATCAATCTCCGTGTCAATAAAGGCAATTGAATTCATTCTGTAATTGCTGATTATGGGTGATTCGTACTTATGACGCAAAATATAAAACATATCTGCTTTTTCCTAATGCAATCAGATTGAATTCTCTTACACACCATTTAATAAGGCTGCTGACATTCTGGCGAAATAATCATCAGCATTGCTTCATCCTGGTTTTGCCGATTGAAATAAAAAACCCAAACCTATTCAAATCCTGAAAACCAAGATCAACCCAACGCCAACGCAATCAACAACCTTCTTATCAAACTACAATCCCACAAATCGATTGGGGTGTACCAGGCTTCAACGCTGCTGAAAGCTTTCGTTCAGGGGCCCTGGATCCATGAACATGATCTTGTATTTATGTCTAACCCGTATTAACTATCTTTAACCCACCAATTAACTTCTGCCAACGATGACGATGAATTCCATTTTTATTCGATCCGCAGCAATCGTACTGCACGTGTTGTTGAATATTATTCTTATAAATTGCCTGGTAAATATTGATCCAACCGGCAGCTGGTTGAAATTCACAGCTTTCATTTTAGCCATGCTTGTATTGCTCATCCTGTTTATAAAGCACGTCATTACATTTATTTCATTCATAAAATCTGTATCAACATGATATCAACCATCCTGTTTATTTTTCTCTTCATCATCATTTCACTTATCAGTGGTGCTTTCAGAAAAACAAACTATTACACGGAAGCAGGTAAATTCAGGCCTGTTGGCGTTGGTAGGCTTGTACTGGCTTTTGTTATTACAGTTGTGATCGTTATCATTAACCCGGTGGACGTAGAGAGAATTGATGCCGGTCATGTAGGCATTAAGGTAAGTAACGTTGGAGACAATCGTGGTGTAGGGAAAACTGAATATGTTACGGGCTGGGTGTTTTATAATTCCTGGATATCGAGGATCTATGAATTCCCGATCCACCAGCAGCATATTGACTACGAAGCAGCCGACATCGTAACCAAAGGTGGATTCCGGGCAACGATCAAACCCTCGTTCAACTACTCCATCAATCCCGGCAACGTGGCCGACATGTTCCAGAACCTGCGTGTAGGCGTTAAGGAGATGGAGCTTGGTTGGTTGAAGAATGCGATTGTAGGTTCGGTTAATGATGTAGCAAACAGGTATACGGTGGATTCTATTTTCAACCACCGCGAGGAATTTGAATCCGATATTGTCAGGGAATGCAACAAGCGTGTATCTAAATGGTTTAATGTTTCGCAGCTGCGGACGAACATTGTACCTCCCGCAGAAATATCTGAATCTATCATTGCAAAAACACGGGCAATACAGGAAACACAGGTGGCGGAAAACAGGCGGCAGGTAGCCGTTGCCGATGCTGAAAGAAAAATTGCTGAAGCCAGGGGCGACTCCGCACAGGCAGTTATCCAGGCGGCAGGTCGGGCCGAGGCAATCAAAAGAGAACAATTATCACTTACCCCACTTTACATCGATTAT
>JBDSBG010000039.1:0-17017 GCA_039921685.1 Ferruginibacter sp. | reverse complement strand
CAATTGCGACTACGTCGCAACCCGACGGAAAGATGCGCCTTATGCAGGTACTGATAGAATTCGAACTTTATTACATTCGAAACTTAAGGCTGACTTCAGTTTGCGCTTATTCTACCTAATCCTATGTTCAATATTCAACGATCTATATTCAATACTCGCCTGAAAAAAACAATATTGCATTTCATTGAACATTAAATATTGATCGTTGAAGATTGAATATTTTGAAGCTGAAAAGCTCAACTATTTAAAAACTCCCCAACCAACTGCTTTGCATTAGCACAGGCATTTTCCAAATTATCATTCACCACTACTTTATCAAACTGGTCCTTGAATGAAATTTCATAAGAAGCTTTATTTACCCTGGCCTGTATGGATTCATCGGTTTCGGTGCCTCTCACCTGCAAACGAATCTGTAATTCATTTACAGAAGGAGGTTCTATAAAAATGCTTAAGGTATTTACCGGGTATTGTTGCTGCACATGGATCGCACCTTTTACATCAATGTCCAGAACAGGTACTTTATTCAGTCCCCAGATACGTTGCAATTCAGATTTTAAAGTGCCATAATATTTTCCTTCATATACCATCTCCCATTCTGCAAACTCTTTGTCTTTGATCTTTTGTTTAAAAGCTTCCATCCCAATGAAATAATAGTCCACACCATCTTTTTCATTGCCCCTCGCATCACGTGTAGCCGCAGATATGGAAAATTCAAGCACGGAAAATTCCCTCATCAGGTAACGCGTTATCGAAGTTTTTCCTGCCCCGGATGGTGCTGTTATGATGAGTATCTTTTGATGAATAGTATCCATAAGCAAAGAAATAACAAATCAGTTGAAATGAGGAATAAAAGTTAGGCATCGTTTCTGGTTTCTCGTTTCTGGTTTCTCGTTGGTTGGCTTCGTATATTGGTTTCTCGTTTCTGGTTTCTGGTTTCTCGTTGGTTAGCTTCGCATAATGGTTTCTCGTTTCTGGTTTCTGATTTCGTCGGCTGCAAAATTTTAATTGTCCAAATGTATAATGCATTCAGATTAGCCCAACTAGAAGGAAACAAGAGAGCAACGAAAAACAAAACAACGAGCTAACTAGAAACGAGGAACGAAAAAACGAGAAACGAGAGACAAGAAACGATCAAACGATAAAACAGGAACGAATCAATCCAGCCTTGTTATATCTGCTCCTAACTTACGTAACCTTCCATCAATATCCTGGTATCCGCGGTCAATTTGGTCAATATTCTGAATGGTACTTTTACCCGCTGCGCTCAATGCAGCTATCAACAAGGCAACCCCAGCCCTGATATCAGGAGAACTCATGGTAATACCTCTCAACGGTTTTTCTCTTTCCATTCCTACAACCACGGCCCTGTGTGGGTCACATAATATCACCTGTGCACCCATCTCTATTAATTTATCTACAAAGAACAAACGACTCTCAAACATTTTTTGATGAATAAGTAAGCTTCCCTTTGCCTGCAATGCGGTTACCAAAACAATGCTTAAAAGATCCGGCGTAAAACCTGGCCAGGGATTATCATAAACAGTAAGGATACCTCCATCCAGGTATGTTTGTATCTCGTACAATTCCTGTGAAGGGATATGAATATCATCATTGATAAAATTCATTTTAATACCAAGCTGTTTAAATTTTTCCGGTATCACGCCCAATTCTTTTATGCCTGCATTTTTAATGGTGATATCACTCTGTGTCATGGCTGCAAGGCCGATAAAACTTCCTACTTCAATCATATCCGGCAGCATGGTATGCGTTGTACCTTTCAATTTTTCTACACCTTGAATGATAAGCATGTTGCTTCCAACACCTTTAATGTCTGCACCCATACTGTTTAGCATTTTGCAAAGTTGTTGGATGTATGGCTCGCAGGCGGCATTGTAAATAGTTGTAGTACCTTCTGCAAGTACGGCGGCCATTAAGATATTGGCGGTGCCTGTTACGCTTGGTTCATCCAGCAACATGTAAGCGCCTTTTAGTCCCGTGGTTTCCAAACGAAAAAACCCCGTTGCATCATCATAATTAAAACGGGCTCCGAGTTTTTCAAAGCCGATGATATGTGTATCAAGCCTTCGCCTTCCTATTTTATCGCCGCCAGGTTTTGGAAGATATGCTTTCTTAAATCTTGCAAGTAAGGGCCCGGCGAGCATCACAGAACCCCTTAGCCTGCCGCTTTTTTTATGATACGCATCGCTTTGTAAATATTCCACGTTCACATCATCCGCTTGAAAGCTACATGTGTTTGCATCAATGCGATTGACCTTCACGTTCATTTCTTTCAGCAACTCGATCAGCAGGTTTACATCAATGATATCGGGAATGTTATTGACCAACATTTCTTCTGAGGTCAGCAACACTGCACTTATTATTTGTAATGCTTCATTCTTAGCTCCCTGTGGAGTTATCTCACCTGATAATTTTTTACCGCCGCGTACTTCGAATATGCCCATGAAAATATTTTTGAATCAGCAAATTAACTGAATAAATATGAATTGAAGATTTGAAGACCTGTTAATGAACCTATGGAAATAAGGTTCGTGTTTTCAAATTCAAGTTTCAAATTGATTGGTTGTCTCAAAATATAAAGCCCCGGTGCTATTAACACCAGGGCCTGTAAACTTTATTAACCGATCTACTGTACAAGCCAGTAAATCTACTTTAATATCTCTTTTTAAAATTGCGGTTGTTGTTGTTACGGCTATCTCCTCCGTTACTACGGCCACCCTGTCCGCTGCGATTATCTCTTCCGCCCGGGCCACCACGGTTATCCCGCCCTTGTCCTCCTCCACGATTATTATCTCTTGCGCCATAGCTTTGGCGGTAGTTATTGTTGCGTCCAACATTGCTTACATAATCTTCAGTACGGTTATCCGTCCTGTGTTTTACAAACGGCCGGTTATTAAATTCCAGTTCACCATTGGTGATGGAACTCAGCTCAGTTTGAATATTATCATCATGAACCAATTCTTTATGCCAGTTACTGTAAGTGAGTTTCATATAGTAAGCAACTGCATTGGCAAAGCCCTGTTTCTTTTCAGGATTCTCTTCCTTTAAAGCTTTGTCTATAACAACTTCTATGTTCTTACCGAGGTGGCGGAACTTAGGGTATTGTTTTGGATAACCCAATACATCAGGTTTAGCTTTTAAGGTTTCCCTTGTAGGGATTGGGTATGGACTTTCAACATCCAGTTTAAAATCACTTATCAAAAAAAGATGATCCCATAATTTGTGTCTGAAATCTTCTACATTTTTAAGATGAGGATTTAAAAACCCCATTAATTCAATTACAGCATAAGCATTGCGCTGTCTTTCTTCTTTATCCTGGAGTGTCAACAGGTACTCAACCATCTTCTGAATATGCCTGCCATATTCTTTCATGATCAGATGATTTCTTGTAGTGTTGTACTCCATGTTGTCAACATTAAGCATGGTACAAATGTAAGCAGTAAAAATGAAGGAAACAAGGTGCTAATTAGGTGATTTGATAATTTGATGTTTTAAAGATCAATTGTATCCTAATGTAACGGAATTGACTCATATATAGCTTCCCTTCAACATATTATCAAATGATCAGATTGCAGACTTTTTAAGATATGTAGCGAAAACAATCCGGCAAAATACCAGGGACAGAATTGCGCCAATGCTATCTGCAACCCAATCAACCATGTCGAAAGAGCGGGTAGGTATAAAATATTTTTGAATCAGCTCGGTGCATAAACCCCAAATCGAGGTTGCAATGCTGATCTTGATAATGTAATTCCACTTTTCTTTTTGGGAAAGGGGAGATTTTGCAATAGGTCGAATGAATAAAAATGATAATAAAGCAAAAATACCAGTGTGTACTAATTTATCAACCCTGATCAGTTTCATCCATTCCAGCCATCCTGTTGGCTCGGGGATTTCATTTCCGGGTAAACAGATAAGAATAAGTATTACAAAAAACCAGGCAATGCCTGGTATAAAACTTTTTAGTGTAACTGGTTTCATTTATTCATGAGTTTCAAAACATTTGTCAAACTGCTGGCCAGCCACAAATATCTTATCCAACCAATGCATTATAAGCCTCCGAACTCATCAGCTTCTCAATATCTGCAGGATTATCAACCGTCATTTTTATCATCCAGCCTTCACCGTAAGGGTCGCTGTTCACCAATTCAGGGTTTGCTTCCAGTGCAGGATTTATTTCGTTAATGGTGCCCGCGGCAGGAAGAAAAAGATCGCTCACCGTTTTCACTGCTTCTACAGTTCCAAAAATATCTTCTGAAGACAATGCCTTTCCTTTCGTATTAATATCAACATACACGATATCTCCCAATTCATGCTGCGCAAAATCCGTAATGCCAATTGTTGCGATATTTCCATCTAATAAAACCCATTCATGATCTTTTGTGTACCTGAGATTGGCTGGATAGTTCATGGTAATTTTTTTTGTAGTTTTTGTAGAAATTGAACCTGCAATTTAGCAGAAAAAAACATCTTTATGGGTAAGGATTTATATTTATATTCCTTTCATTGTATTTGCCGTTGCTCATCCCAACGGCAAATAATTGAGAAAAAGAACTGATAAATTATTTAATCATTTCCATGTGCATACGAATATCAGTATTAGGTCTGTCCTGCGGGTTCCTTGCTGCATTAGCGATCTTATCAATTACTTCCATGCCGCTCTCTACTTCTCCAAACACGGTATAATTCATATCGAGCATAGGCGTGCCTCCCTGTGTTTTGTAAATGGCTTTTTGTTCTGACGTGTATTTTGTTGTACGGCTACCATCGTAATTATTCAGTTCTATTTCAGACAAAGGCCTTCCGTGCACAATATAAAACTGGCAGGCACTGCTTGCCCTTTGAGGATTGCCGTCTCTTGCCGCACACAATGCACCGCGTTTGTGAATGATGGCTGGATTAAATTCAGCAGGGATGCGCTCCATATCAGAACCGCCGCTTCCCAGCATAACTCCGGCCGGGGCATTTTTGCTGGTTGGGTCACCTCCCTGGATCATAAAGCCTGGTATGATACGGTGAAACAGCAGGCTATCATAAAAACCTTGTTGAACAAGTTTCACAAAATTATCGCGGTGAAGTGGAGTTGAATCATACAGTTTTATGATCATCGTGCCCGAATCAGTAATGATCTTTACACGAATGGTTGCTGCATTAGTGATATCAGCTTTAACAGGAGCAACCGGTTTTGCGGGACTAACAGTTGTGTGAGTCGCGGTTTTAGTCGTACTGGCAGTTGCCACTGTTTTTGTTTTAGTAGAGCCGGTTTTTTTTACCTGTGCATTTACAGAAAAGCAAACACTGGTCAGGACGAAAGCAGCCATTAAAATCTTAAATCGTTTCATTGTGTATTTTTTGTTTTATGGGTTTTTGGTGAAAAATAAATTAAATAAAATCCTGGGATTGAAAATAAAGCAAAATATGATCTTTAAGAAAATTTTCCTGTTCAAATAAATTGAATGGTGGAAGCGGTTTCTTAAGAGTAAAATGCGGCCAGCCCTCATCGTCATGCCCATCAAAGCTGTAATAACCACTTTGTGAAAGTATCGTGCATATGGCAATATGCATCAGGTCCTGCTTCTGTTCTTTGCTGAATTCCTGTGGCCCCTGGCCAAGTTCCTGCACACCAATGAGAAGCAAAACCCCATTCATATCGGGCTTTATACCAAACGCTTCTTTAAGCTTTATGCGAAGCTTTAACCATCGTACCTGCAGATCCTCCTCAGTATGTTGCATGCCGCAAATGTAAGTAATAAGCTTTTGAGGTTTATATTTGCGCTCTTAATGATTTTAAAAAACCGATAGATGTTACAGGTAAATTATATACGTCAAAACCCCGATCTGGTAAAAGAAAGGCTTGCACTGAGGAATTTTGCAAAAATTGAATTGGTTGACAGCATACTGCAGACTGACGAGGAATTACGCAAGATCAGAACTGTAACTGAGAATTTGCAGGCATCCATCAATGCAGCTTCCAAAGAAGTGGGCATGTTGAAGGGCAAAGGCGATAAAGTAACGGCGGAACAAAAGAAAGGGGAAGTGGCCAGTTTAAAGCTCGAGCTTAATTCCAAGGCGGCATCTCTGCAGGAACTTGAAAAATCATTTGCCAACCAGTTATTGCAATTGCCAAATCTGCCTCACAGCACTGTTCCAAATGGTAAAACACCTGAAGAAAATGAGCTAATACGTGAAGGCGGCACGAAGCCCACACTAACTGTTGGTGCGATTCCGCATTGGGAGCTCATAAAGCAATATGATCTCATTGATTTTGAAACTGGTGCCAAAATAACGGGCAGCGGTTTTCCTTTGTACAAAGGCAGGGGGGCAAAACTGCAACGATCATTGATACAATATTTCCTGGATTATAACACTTCAGCGGGTTACACCGAATATTTACCTCCCCTGATGGTAAATGAAGCCACTGCTTACGGTACCGGGCAGCTGCCAGATAAAGAAGGGCAGATGTACCATATGCCTGCAGATGGATTTTATATGATACCCACGGCTGAGGTACCAGTTACCAACATTTACAGCAACGAAATATTAAAAGAATCAGATCTGCCTATAAAGATGACTGCGTATACACCTTGTTTCCGCAGGGAAGCGGGAAGCTTTGGCAGCGACGTAAGAGGATTGAACAGGGTTCACCAGTTTGATAAAGTTGAGATCATCCAGATCGTTCATCCCGATAAAAGCTATGAAGTACTGGAAGAAATGTTGAACCATGTTGAAAGGCTTTTGCAGTTCCTTGAATTGCCTTACCGGGTTCTTCGGCTATGCGGCGGCGATATGGGCTTTACTTCTGCCCTTACCTATGATTTTGAAGTGTACAGTGCTGCCCAACAAAAATGGTTGGAAGTAAGTTCTGTAAGTAACTTTGAAACCTTCCAGGCAAACAGGATGAAGATTCGGTATAAAGATGAGGCAGGTAAAACACAATTGCTCCATACATTGAATGGTTCTTCACTGGCATTGCCACGCATCGTAGCTGCATTGCTGGAGAATAATCAGCAGGAAGACGGCATTCATTTGCCAAAAGCGTTGCATGCATATTTCGGGGCAGCGGTAATACCGAAGCTGTGAGCCATGAGCTATGAGCCATGAGCTATCAGCCATGAGCTTTTAGCTTGCAGCTTGCAATACTTCCCGTCCAAACTAATTTTTATTTGCTGCTATGCTCCATCTCTTTGATCCTCTTATTCATCACATAAAACCACAGTGGCGGCAGCAGCGATAGGATCATACTTCCGGGATAACCCGTTGGTAGCTGGGGTGCATTTTGATGGTGATCAAGCAGCTGGTATTTTTTGCTGGCAAGATAGTGGTGGTCGCTGTGGCGGCTTAATTCAAACAGCATGATCCTTCCCAATACATGATTGCTGTTCCAGCTATGCCAGGGCATCGTGCGTTCATAACCGCCATTTGTTGTTTGTT
Source organism: Ferruginibacter sp. (assembly GCA_039921685.1). Classification (GTDB taxonomy): domain Bacteria; phylum Bacteroidota; class Bacteroidia; order Chitinophagales; family Chitinophagaceae; genus Ferruginibacter. The sequence goes on along the minus strand of JBDSBG010000039.1, from coordinate 9,568 downwards.
TTCGCTGAAGACCATAATGTTCAATATAGTTAACCGTTTCCAGCAATAAGATGCCAATACCTGCGGCGGCAAAAAAGTACAGGAGGATCATCAATCCAAAAAAATAATAGATACTAATCAATAGCGCTATTTGCACGAGCTGTGCCTGAAGCATTTCATTGTAGATACTAAAAACCGCCTTTCCTTTTTTACGACAATCTGCATTGGCGATCTTCCATGCAGAAAAGTATGAGAAAATAATCGTTCTGAAATAGAAACTGTACACAGCTTCGTTGTACCTCGCCGAACTTGGATCGTCGGGAGTGGCTACATGCTTATGATGCCCCTTATTGTGCTCTATAAAAAAATGAATGTACAAGGAAGTTGCGAGTAAGGCTTTTGCCATCAACTGCTCAGATTTGGTTGCACGGTGGCCGAGTTCGTGCGCTACATTGATGCCAAAAGTACCACAGAGCAAGCCCATGGAAAGTATCCTGCCGGCAATTTCCCAACCATTTAAATCCGTTTCTTTCATTGAAAAAAGGAAATAAATAAGTGCAAGATACTGGCAAAGCACAATAAGGTAAAGCATGTAATCGTAGGCGTGATGATGCCTTGCCATTTCTTTTTCTGCAGCGTCCATGTTTTTATCATTGGTGCCCAGTATTAATTCGGAAGCTGGTATCAGAACCCATGCATAGAACAATGGCAACCATGTAAACCATCCGTGCAGGGAAAAAGATAAAAAAGCCAGTACATAAAAACTCAACGGCGATAAGTATTTAAAGACCCTGATGCCCATTCGTCTGATGTTTACCTATAAATTTAAATTATTTACCCGACATAAATCCTTTGGTCCGGCTAAATCTCGGTTTAATTAATAATAGCGGGAAACAATAAAACTGGTAAGGCTCTACATTTTTAATTTTACATTAGCTGTCCGCCGATACTCTAAAGAAACCCCTTCCTCACTTTTACATTTTACATTTTAACTTCTACATTCTACATTTAATTAATCCCTTTTTCCCTCATCACCCGGTTCAGCCATTTCAACAAAAGAAATAAGAAAATTGCTGCAGCAAACAATAGGGCGAAATTGAGCCAGAAATAACTTGCCTTATCATCATATTCATCCCACTTGCTCGCAAGAATGCCGCTTAATTTATTTCCCATTGCAGTTGAAACAAACCAGCCACCCATCATCAGTGAAGTGATACGTACCGGGCTTAACTTTGAAACAAGCGAAAGTCCCATTGGGCTTAAAAAAAGTTCACCGATGGTAACTACGCCATAGCTGCCAACCAGCCACCACATACTTACTTTATCAGCCCCATTGTTTCCTGATTTAACTGCGGCAATCATTATTAACACGGACAAGGCAGATATTAAAAGCCCCAGGGCAATTTTCGTAGGCGTGGAAGGTTCTTTTCCTTTCCTGCGAAGCCAGGTGAACAAAGCAACAACAAGCGGTGTTAATGCGATCACCCAAAACGGGTTTATTGATTGGCTCAGGCTTGGCGCCCATACTTTAACGTTAGTGCCTTCTGTTACAGGGTCCTTTGCAAAATCCATGTTTTTAAAGTAAGATGGGTAATTGAATTCCATTACTTCAATACCATCCACTTTTATTTTCCTGAATTGTTCATCTGTTTTGACGATTGAATCTTTTTTATATGCTATTGTTTGTGTGAGTTTAAGTGCGCTTAAAGTACTCTCAGTAGCACCACTTACATGCCTTTCTGTATAACGGCTTGCCCAGGTATTTAACGCAGATCCGTTTTGCTTAAAAATGGCCCAGAATAAAATAACTACTGCAAAGATTGCAAGCATGGCTGCCATGGCCGGCTTTTCATCTTTATTGCTTTTCATCAGCAGCACTACATAAAAAACCGTTACAGGTATGCAGGCAAATATAAATGCATCCGTGGAATTGGAATCGAAAATATATCCATCCCCTTTTATGAACCAGCCAATGATGCCAAAAATGAAAGATGGCAGAATTACAAGCGCAAGTATTTTCCACAAAGGCATATCACCTTCCTGTAATGGCTTGCGTGTATCGAATGCCGCATAATGTTTTGTTCCGGAAATAAAAGTGGCGACTCCAATGAACATACCAACCCCGGCAGCAATGAAGGCAGCGCCCCAGCCTATGGTTGTGTATAATGCGGCACCAAAAAAGTTACAGACAAAAGCCCCGATATTGATGCCCATGTAAAAGATATTATAACCCTCGTCTTTTTGTGATTTGTATTGGGGCGTGGAATAAACATTTCCGAGCAGGGTGGAAATATTAGGTTTAAAAAATCCATTTCCCAGGATTACCAGCGTCATCGATAGATACAACATACTCAGGTTGTGAATACTCATCATACAATATCCAATGCCCATTAATATACCGCCAAGGATGATTGAGCGGCGATAACCCAGGTACCTGTCCGCAAGTAAACCTCCAAGAAATGGCGTGAAAAAAACCAAAGCAATAAATGTCCCGTACAAACTGGCAGAATCCTTTTCATCCATATTAAAACCATGTGCAGCATCTTTCAGGTAAAATGTAAAAATCCCTATCATCAGGTAATAGCCAAAACGTTCCCACATTTCGCTAAAAAATAAAAAAGGCAATGCTTTAGGATGTTTTTTCCACATACTGTTCGATTTTAATAATCAAGATAAAGAAAAAGAGGCTGCCTTCAGCTGACAACCTCTTGTTTTAATTTAGAAAATTCTTTATGAATAAATTCAATATTCCCCTGATTCAGCACTCACGAATCTTGTACTATTTCTTCAGTGCAATTTTATACAACATCCAACCCATCAAAGCAAAAAAGGCAACTCCTAATAAATCATACGCATGATGCCCGAGGCTTTCTGTAAGCGTGCCTTCCATTGTAATTGTATTTAGGAACTTATTTCCTCCTTCACTTCCGGCAATAAATGCAATGATCACACCCGCAACAGCACCTCCGGCAACAAGGCCCGTTGCAAATAGACTTCCTTTGCCCAGTTCCTCTTCTTCGGCAGTGGTAACAATATTTTCTTTTTTCTTCCTTCCTTCAACAATGCCTTTTATAAGTCCACCACATGCAATGGGCAAAGTCGTTGACAATGGAAGATAAACGCCCACCGCAAAGCTGAGTGATTTTATGCCGCATAATTCCATGACGATTGAAAGAAAAATTCCTACAAATACAAATTGCCAATCAAGGTTGAAGGATTGAATTCCTTTTATTAGGGTAGCCATCAACGTTGCCTGTGGTGCCGGGAATTTTTCTGTTCCAATTCCGTGCTGAATGCCCTGTGCAAGCATTTCAGCAGTGGGCTTGTCAAGGAATTTTATGGTGATACCAATTACGATGGATGAAACGATTGCACCTGCAAACAAAGCGATCTGCTGGTTGCGTGGCGTTGAACCAATAAGGTATCCCGTCTTCAGATCCTGCGAAGTTGCGCCGGCATTGGCAGCAGCAATACAGATCATGCCACCAACTACCAGTACCAATGGTTCATAGGCCTGGCCACTCCAGCCTACAGCAATAAAAATAAGGCTCGTACCCATTACCGTTGCAATGGTCATACCACTGATAGGGTTATTCGAAGATCCGATCAACCCCACGATCCTGGAAGAAACTGTTACGAACAAGGCACCGAATATGATGACTAAAATTCCAATTAATAATTTTTGTAAAAAACTGTCACCCGGTACTTGGGGCAAAACAGAGATCAGCACAATGAGTGCCAGCACACCAATACCAACAAATTTCAAACTCAGGTCTCTTTCAGTTCTCAAAACAGTGCCTGTTTCCCCGGTGGTATTTTTAATAGAACTGATACTCCCTTTTATAGATTTGACAATGGTTGGAATTGTTTTTATCAAAGTAATGATACCTCCTGCGGCTACGGCACCAGCACCTATCTGCCTGATGAAGGCAAAATAAACTGCTGATGAAAAATCATTGAATGTGTGGGTTGCTGCATTCCATCCACCCTTGCCACCATCTTTGGCAACATCGGCCAGGTAACCAAGGTTGTGCAACTGGGCAGCGATCCTGTCGGGAGATACAATGTATGAAAGAAGTGGTATGAGTACCAGCCAGCTCAGCACACCACCAGCAACCAATACGCCCGATATGCGTGGACCAATGATATAACCCACACCCATATACTCCGGCGTTATCTCACCACTCACTTTTGCTGACGGAAAAAATTTGTTTGTTTGTTGGGTGATGTATTGTGGCGTTTCTGCGACAACGTGAAATATTTTTTGAAGGATGGCATATAGAAATGCAATGCCGAGGCCCCAAAATGCCGTTTTGGCAATATCGCCACCCTTTTCACCGGCTTTTAAAACATCTGCACATGCAGTTCCTTCAGGATAGGGCAGTGATTCATGTTCGTTCACGATCAAAGCTTTTCTCAAAGGAACCATTAATAAAGTACCAAGGATACCACCAACGATCGCAAGAATTAAGATGGTGAGGTAATTAAAATATTCAGCACTGTTGGGTGAAGAAAGAAATAGGAATCCCGGCAGTGTAAATGCTACGCCCGAAGCAATGCTTTCCCCAGCACTTCCAGCTGTTTGAATGATATTATTTTCTAAGATCGTCGTTTTAAAAAACCTTCTGCCAAGCGTGATCGCAATTACTGCGATTGGAATAGAAGCGGAAACTGTTAACCCCGCTTTTAACGCCAGGTACACATTGGCTGCACCAAAAATAACCCCGAACAAACAACCCAACAGGATTGATTTAACGGTAAGTTCTTTCATATTGGTTTGAGGCGAAACAAAAGGTTGGAATATCTTTTTTTCAAGCATAGCAATTGGTTTGTAAAAGGAAGATAGATAAAAAACGTGATTTGGTGATTTGGTAATTTGGAGATATGCTGAGGAAGATGCAATTAATGGTGGTTCATCCGTGTGTCTTTCATTCAACCCAATAGAAAAAGCCCGCTAATAAAAAAGGCGATACAAAATCGTATCGCCTTTCAAAAGAAAAAATATTTTTTATGCCGAGCCGGTTTTTTCCCTCACGATCTCGTTCAAAGATTTGATCCTTGAATAAATTAATATCCCTGCTACAAATGCTCCTACTACCAGGATCAGGAAGAACATTTTCTTATCGGTGAAATCATCCCAGAAACTTGTCATCACACCCGCTATCTTTCCTCCAATTGAAGTTGATAAAAACCATCCGCCCATCATCAGTGCCGTTAGCCTTGCAGGTGCAAGCTTTGAAACCAGAGACAAACCAATGGGGCTTAAAAATATTTCACTGATCGTAAATACAAAATAAGTTCCCCATAGCCAGGCAGGGGAGGTTTTATATCCATAAATGGATGGTACCGACATAATAGCAAATACCATAACCAATGCAGAAAGCCCGGCTATGAAGGACGCCATTCCAAATTTGGATGCAGTAGTTGGTTCCTTCCCTTTTTTACGCAAGTAATCAAACAGTGGTACAAATACCAATGTAAGTAATACGATGAACAGCGGATTTATAGATTGAAACAATTCTGTATTTATCAGCTTGACTTCTTTGCCATTTGGCCATTGGTCCTTGGGAACGTTATTGAAATAAGGATCAGGTCCCATCACCTGGATTACTTTTCCGCTATCATCTTTTACGTCCACGAAATATTGATCTACTTTATTTACAAGTCTCGGTGTATCTGTTACCTGTTGTAATGGAAAGATCTTCCCTGTTAAATCTGCGGTTGTTTGCGAAGCTACACGGTCAGTATGTTTTTCCGCCCAAAGCGTTAACCCTGTTGAATTCTGGTTATAAATGGTCCAAAATACAATACTGATCGTAAATATGAATAATAAAGCACCTATTCCTTTTTTGTCCTGCCCCTTGGCTTTTACCCAAAGCGAAATATAAAATGCAATGATGGGTAAACATGCAAAAATAAATGCATCATTGGCCTGGCTTCCCATCATCGTGCCGCCAAAAAATTTCATTGGTAAGAACCATCCGATACAGGCAGTAATAAGTGCGGGTAAAAAAACGTAGCCAAATATTTGTCCCAGCGACATGTCTTCCGCCTGCACAGGTTTTTTTACATCACCATGTTTTACATGTTTTAAATTCAGCGCAAGGATCAACAGTCCGATTAATAATCCTACACCTGCCGCTGCAAAAGCATAACCCCAACCGTATGCATTTCGCAAATACGCTGCAACAAAATTGCAGACAAATGCACCAATATTGATACCCATGTAGAAAATATTATACGCATTATCTTTAAGCGGCTTAAGGTCTTCACGGTTATAAATATTTCCGAGAATGGTAGAGATATTGGGTTTAAAAAAGCCATTACCGATAATGATCAGCGTAAGGGCAAGGAACATGGCCGAATTTCCGGGAAGAGCCAGGCAGAAATACCCGGCTGACATAAGGATACCGCCCAAAAAAATTGAATTAATATATCCGAGGTAACGATCGGCTATCAATCCGCCAATAAAGGGCGTTAGGTAAACCAGTGCAATAAAGCTTCCTACCACATCGGCGCCTATATGTTGGGAAAAACCTTTTCCGCCTGTGGTCGTATCAATGAGGTAAAGAAAAAGAATACCTACCATCAGGTAATAAGCAAAACGTTCCCACATTTCTATCAGGAATAGAACGTACAATGCCTTGGGGTGTTTGCCCAGTTTTGGCTGATCAGTCATATTAGTTGGTTTTAGTGCTGCAATCTTTTTTATAATGGCTCAAAATAGCGAAATTCTTTTTACAACCGTTAAATTATGTACCTCAAATCCTATAAATTTATTACACAAATATTAGTTAGTGCTTACCGTTGGTAAAAAAATTAATGATCGAATCATCCAACAGTAACTAAATTCGCTTACATTCAAATTGCTTACATGAATATTCTGATAGTTGGAGCCGGCGGAAGGGAACATACCTTAGCCTGGAAATTAAAACAAAGCCCGCTCTGTAATGAATTATTTATAGCACCCGGAAATGCCGGCACTGCTTTATGCGGAACAAATTTACCAATAGAAACAGGAGATTTTGCCGGATTAAGAAATGCCGTAAAACAAAATAAAATTGAATTGATCATTGTTGGCCCTGAAGAACCATTGGTGAATGGCATTACAGATTATTTTAGCATGCATGCCGATACAAAACATGTGAATGTGATCGGCCCATCCAAAAATGCTTCCCAGCTTGAAGGCAGTAAGGCATTTGCTAAGTCATTTATGGAGCACCATAAAATACCCACAGCCAAATACGTGGGCTTCACCAGGGAAAATTATTTGGAAGGGACAGAATACATCAGGCAGCACGCGTTACCGGTAGTTTTAAAAGCAGATGGCCTGGCAGCAGGTAAAGGTGTGCTGATCTGCCAGAGCCATATAGAGGCACTGGCTGAATTTGAATTGATGATCATGCGTTCAAAGTTTGGCGAAGCGGGAAGGAAAGTGATCGTAGAAGAATTCCTGCAGGGAATAGAGATAAGTGTATTTGCATTGACAGATGGAAACAATTATATCCTGCTACCGGAAGCGAAGGATTATAAAAGAGTGGGTGATGGCGATAAGGGCCTCAACACCGGTGGCATGGGAGCAGTGAGTCCCATCCCTTTTTTCAATGAAGAATTAAAAGAGAAAGTAGAAAGAACCATCATCAAACCAACCATTGATGGATTAAAAAAAGATGATCTTGATTATAAAGGATTTATTTTTTTTGGATTGATGATCTCAGGCAATGAGCCTTATGTGATCGAATATAACTGCCGCCTTGGAGACCCCGAAACAGAAGTGGTGATCCCTCGCCTGAAAAATGATCTCGTGGAAATATTTTCTGCTGTTGCCAAACAAAAATTAAATGAAATAAAAATTGAAATAGATGAAAGGGCCGCAGCTACCATAGTTGCTGTAAGTGGTGGTTACCCGGGCGAATTCACAACGGGAAGAGTGATCACAGGTCTTGATCATGACCCAATTGAGGATAGCCTTGTTTTTCATTCCGGAACGATCAAGGAAAAAGAAAAGATATTGACCAATGGCGGCAGGGTGCTTGCCGTTACAGCATTTGGCGCCGATATACGCGAAGCTTCAGAAGTGGGATTGTACATGCTGGAACAATTGTATTTTGAAGACATGAATTTCAGGAACGACATCGGCTACGAATTTATTTAAAGCCGGAGATCTATCATTCATCATTACAAGTAAAATAATAAGAGACGCGAAAAATGGAACCATAGTCGGTTATTACAGTAGTACTTTCAGGCATTTCAGAAAAAGGCAGAAATTTCCATAACAAACTCCTAAACCATTAAACTCATTGACACCGCTCCAACCTTTGCCGCCCCCCAAAAAAATGTTTCGAAATAAAATATTAGGCGTTGTTAAATCCAATATTTTCCTTCAACTTTGCCTGCATTCATAATATACACGATTGTCACCTAATAAAATATGGGCATTTTCAATTTTTTCACACAGGAAATAGCAATAGATCTTGGAACCGCCAACACACTGATCATTCACAATGATGAGGTTGTTGTAAATGAGCCCTCTATTGTGGCGCTTGACCGGAATAATCCAAAGAACTTGCTGGCTGTGGGTAAAAAAGCTTTGATGATGCATGAAAAGACCCATGAAAGTATTCGTACCGTTCGCCCTTTAAGAGACGGTGTTATTGCAGATTTTAATGCCGCAGAATTAATGATCAGGGAAATGATCAAAATGATCTATCCTAAAAAGCCATTATTTGCCCCAAGCTGGCGCATGATGATTTGCATACCAAGCAGCATTACCGAGGTAGAAAAAAGGGCCGTACGTGATAGTGCTGAACAGGCTGGCGCAAAAGAAGTTTACCTGATACATGAACCAATGGCTGCTGCACTGGGTATTGGAATAGATGTGGAAGAACCCGTGGGAAATATGATCATAGATATTGGTGGTGGCACAACTGGTATCACCGTGATAGCACTCGCTGGTATCGTTTGCGATCAGAGCATTCGTATTGCAGGTGATGAATTTACAGCAGATATTATGGAAGCATTGCGCCGCTATCACAGTTTGTTGATTGGAGAACGTACTGCAGAACAAATCAAGATACAGGTTGGTGCAGCCATGAAAGATTTGGAAAATCCACCCGACGATATTCCTGTAAATGGACGTGACCTTGTAACTGGTATTCCCAAGCAGGTAATGGTAAGTTACCAGGAAGTTGCCGAAGCACTTGATAAAAGTATTTTTAAAATTGAAGAAGCTATTTTAAAAGCGTTGGAAACAACTCCACCCGAACTTGCAGCTGATATTTATCGCCGCGGTTTGTACATAACAGGTGGTGGTGCATTGCTGCGGGGGCTCGATAAAAGGCTCACCAATAAAATAAAATTGCCGGTACACGTGGCCGATGATCCTCTCAAAAGCGTAGTAAGAGGTACGGGTATTGCGCTGAAGAATTATGACAGGTTCCCTTTTGTGATGAGGTAATTATTATTTTAAATGTTGAATTTTAAATTTTAAATGAAAGGGCTACAAATTTTTGAACTGCCATTCCTTGTTCATAACTTCAATACTTTTCATTCATAGCTGATAGCTGATAGCTGATAGCTGATAGCTGAT
>JBDSBG010000038.1:0-9877 GCA_039921685.1 Ferruginibacter sp. | reverse complement strand
CTGCACCGGTTGCAATGGCTGCTTTAGCAACGGTTTCTATTAATTGCGGGTTGCCACCGGTGATGCCGGATGTTTGGTTGGGTTGTTGCAATGAGTGCGTACAATCCATCACAACTGGAACAAAATGTTCTTTCATCCATGGAATATTGCGGTAATCAACAACAATATCCTGGTACCCAAAGCTATTACCCCTTTCCGTTAGCCATACAAAATCATTGCCTGCAAGTTTTATTTTGTCAACTGCGAATTTCATGGAAGGGCCGCTAACGAATTGCCCTTTTTTAACATTTACAATTTTGCCTGTAGCCGCTGCTGCAAGCAAAAGATCTGTTTGCCGGCAAAGAAAAGCCGGTATCTGCAAAATATCCACATACTTAGCCGCAAGTGCCGCCTCTCCTGCAGAATGAATATCGGTTGTAACAGGAATTGAAAACTTTGCCCCAACATCATTGATAAGTTGCAGCGCTTTCTCATCGCCAATGCCGGTAAAAGAAGAGCCACTGGTGCGATTAGCCTTACGGTAAGAAGCCTTGAATATATAAGGGATTTTCAGCCGCTTACAAATGGCTGCTACTTTTTCAGCTATCTCAAAAACCATCGTATCATTTTCAACAACGCAAGGGCCTGCAATCAGGAAGAAATTATTTTTATCGTAGTGTTGTTTCGAGAAGAGATCCATTAGATTGTTATTCATGTGGCAAAGGTAGAGGAAATGTAAAATGTAAAATAATGAATGTAAAATGTAAAAGTTGGAGTGCTGCTTAAATTCCAGACTCCATCATAGTGCTTAACTTTAAATCTCTCTATTCAGCAATTTCATTCATTGTTTTCCGGTAAAATATAATTTTATTATACTAAAAAGGAGGCTTTGAGACCTCCGTTCAAAGCGAGAAAATCCAAATGCTCGTTTGCTAATACTGCGATATTAATACGACAACATCAGACTACCTATATCGATTTGTATAATAATGCATGGAAAAGGTAAAAGTTGCCGTGTTCTCAAATTCCAGGCACTGTATAGTGCTCAACTTTTGCATTTTATATTTTACATTTTACATTTTCCCGGTTATTTGCTGATGAAATATACTTTCCTGATCTTATTGTTTTCAATTTGATAAATAACAGTTGCTTCGATTGCTTTAGCCCCAAAGCCAGTTACACTTTCTTTATCAATAATAGTATTACCCTGCAGGATCCGTTCTTTTATTTCGCAATGCAATTCGGCCACCGTTTTAATGAACCCGTATTGTTTGCGCATTTCCGTTTTTCCTTTGCAGAGCAATTTATCGGGAAATTCATACAATTCCACATCATCCGCATAAGGTTCAAGAAAAGCTTCAAGATTGCGTGCATTGTATGCATTTAACTGGCGTTCTACAAGTGTAAGTGATGTTTCTTTAATCAGCGTGTCGGGGCGTATAATAAAACCTTTATTGATCACAAGGTCGATCTGCTCCAGGCTTTGTAAAGAATCAATGGGATTTGCGTTCAATAAGACAAGGTCTGCCGTTTTGCCAACTGCAATGCTGCCTGTTTGTTTTTCTTTGCCTAAAATATAAGTTGGATTAATGGTGGCTGACTGCAAAACCTGCCAGTTAGTTAGGCCTGCCTGCTTCATTGCATTTAACTCATTCAAATAAGAACTTCCATGCAGCGTGCCTATATTACCAGCATCTGTTCCTGCGGCGATTCGCACCCCCGCGTCTGCAAGCTTTTTTAGATTGACAGCACAAATTGAATCCAGCGTTACCGAATGAGCCTTTTGAGCCTTGACAGATTTTTTATAAGCATCAATCATGGTTTTTTCGGGCAAGTGCTTCATGTCGTACAATGAGCCTAATTGCTGTGGATCAGACCAGCGCAATTCACGGGATGAAAAATGAAGATCTTGCCCCAAAGTATTATTGTAGCCAGCGTACACAACAAGGGTAGGGCATAGAATAACTTTTTTCGCCTTGAGCAATTTGACAAAATCATCCCCTACTATTTCATCATCCACGCTGTGGACGAGGTAATCGCAACCAGCTTCCACAGCGAGTTGTGCAGTCATTCTTTCGGTTGCATGAACAGCAACTTTTAAATTATTTTTATGTGCTTCATCGATAATTGCTTTTGCAACGGGCAGGAACTTTATTGCTGCAGCCTGTTTATCTGATGCGTTTCCCACAATGTACCAGATCTTTATAAAATCGGGATGATAAGGTAGTTCCTGCTGCACCATTTTTCTTCCATCTTCTTCTGTGGCCACCAGACGAAAGGGGCTATCATTATCAAGACCTTTAAAGGGTTTAGGCTCATAGGATGTGATCAATGGACCGGTCATATATATTGAAGGAGCGTAACTTTTATCGCTGAATAGCTCACGTTGCTTTAAAAAATTTACGGTAGAACCCACGTCAATAACATTTGTAATGCCTGCCTGTACATAACGTTTTAGTACATCTTTCATATTGGAATGTGTCCATTCTATTTCTTTATCATAGGGCTTGTCTTTGCGAAGATCGATTACGTCGGGCCTGGTATATAAACCACCGCTCTGGCTAAAATGAACATGTGAATCCGTAAAGCCCGGCAATAAAAACTTACCAGTGCCATCTATGATTGTGGCATCTCCGGGTATCGTAGATTTTGAGCTGGCAGTGATTGAGGTGATGCTGCCACCTGTTATACCTACCGTTGCGTTAGCAACGAGTTTTTGTTTTTCAACATCAAGTAATGTTACATGGGTAATAAAGGTTTGTGCATTGGGTAAGACTTTACCGCCTTCCTCAACGGTCATCGTTCCATTGGGTTTTCGCAGGGTTTCGGCTGCATCCCAAATTGCAAGTTGGTTTCTTGCCAAAGCCAATGTTTTATTATATACCTGCCAGTAATTAAATTGTTTTATTAATTTAATGGCTGTGGCTATCTCAATATTGTCATTACCATTTTGAAGCTGATCTTTTACCAGTTTTAAGAATTCCTGTTTTTCATATTCAATGTCTGCATCCTGGTAATAATTTCTTACCTGGTCCCTTCCTGCTTCGGGTAAACTTTTGAATGCAGTTGAAAATATGGTTGCATACTCTTTATTATAATCTTTAGATGCGTCCCCATTCATCGCAAGCATTGTCATACTTTGTAAGCGATAATGAAAACCAGCTACGCGGAAAAAACTTTTGTCAAAACTGGAATTTACATCAAAACTATCCAGTGATTGAATAACAGCTTTGTGATCCTGCTTTGCAAAATGCAGGCGAAACATATCATTATAATAATCCGGTTTTGCTTTGTTGGAATACAAAGGGATCACCGCTGATGCCAGGTTTGCAATTGTTTGCTGGTAATTATTACTATCAGAAAAATTCTTTACAGGAAAGAATATTTTTTGAGCGTTGCAGCAATATGAGGTTGCTAACAGGAAAATACAAGGGATCAATTTCATAGTGAAAATTATATTTCAATATACTGATTAATACATCAGGAATAAGAATAAAAATCCCTGATTGTTTCATGCTTTTATATGAAGGCCTTTTTCTGCCAATTACTCAATCATTCCTGTAACTGGCTAACTGGCGCTTTTGATTGGTTGATTTTTTTAAAGATTTGCAGCAAATTAATTTTATCAACCTCATCTTTTAATACCTGCAATGAGAAGATCTGCTAATTCGCAAATTAAGTTTTTCTATACGACTTTACTTTTTTTAATGATGCTTCACAACTGGGTGGAAGCTCAGGTGGGTATTGGTATCATTACAGCAGATCCATCTGCTATGCTTGATGTAGCAAGTACCACTAAAGGAATGCTTGTTCCAAGAATGACGTCAGGAGAACGGGGCGCAATTTTATTTCCTGCCACAGGGTTACTGGTATTTGATACAGATACAAATTCTTTTTGGTATAAGTCCAGCAGCAGTTGGACAAACCTGCAACCGGGCGCAGGCGGTGGCTGGAGTTTTGGAGGAAACAATGTAGCGGCTGGCGACTTTCTTGGCACCACCAACAACCAACCACTTTTATTCAAGGTGAATAATCTTACAGCGGGAAAAATAACTGCTGCCGGTGATAATATTTTTTTTGGTTTAAACAGCGGCCAGTCAGTAGGCACCGGGTTTTCCAATATAGCGATCGGTAAGGAGGCGCTGCGATCTGCAACTTTTCAATCTAACCTTGTTGCAATTGGTGATTCTGCTTTATACAATAATGGAATCGGTGCTACTTCTCCTGGTGAAGGGACAGCAAATACTGCAATTGGCAGCAAGTCATTGTATAAAAATAATACCGGGCAGGGTAATACAGCTAACGGTTTCCAGTCACTCAAAAATAATACCAGCGGCAATTACAATACTGCAAGCGGATTCTACGCGTTGTATTCAAATACAGAAGGTGTTAGTAATTCGGCAATAGGATGGAATGCTTTGGCAAGCAATACAACAGGATCGATAAATACTGCTGTTGGTGCATTTGCGCTGGGCAGCAATACTACAGGTACTTCAAATACTGCACTTGGAAACCAGTCGCTCAATGGTAATACAACCGGAGATCAAAATACAGCAACCGGTGTTCAGTCTCTTCAAAGTAATTCAAGCGGTATCGGAAATACCGCCAGTGGTACCAAATCACTGTATTCAAACACAACCGGCAATGAAAACACTGCAATGGGCACCTATTCATTGTATAGCAACACTACGGGTTCGGGTAGTGTAGCTTTTGGTGCGTTTGCAATGCAATCCAACACTACAGGGACCGGTAACACGGGAATTGGGATCAGTGCCTTATACGGTAATACAACCGGTTATGAAAATACAGCAACCGGCTATGGGGCACTAAGTACAAATACTACGGGCAATCAAAATGTAGCCGTAGGTAGTGGAGCGCTTAGTTCCAACACAGAAAGTTCTAACAATACTGCTGTTGGAGCGCAGGCCTTGTATTCCCATATCAATAATTCCGGAAACACTGCATTTGGTTTTCAATCGTTGTATGCCGATACCTACGGATTTTCAAATACGGCAATCGGTAATAAAGCACTTGCTTCTAATACAGCTGGTTTTGCAAATACTGCACTGGGAGATTTGGCACTTAATTCCAACACTGGTTATACAAATACCGGGATAGGGTTTCTTTCACTTAGGAATAACAGTGTTGGTTATGGTAATACTGCCACAGGATCATATTCCCTTATCAGCAATGCATCAGGAAATTTAAATGTTGCAGTTGGCGAGGATGTACTGAAAGCGAATACTACCGGTAGTTGGAATACCGGCATCGGCCAGTCTTCCTTAAAAATGAATCTTTCGGGAGAATTCAATACGGCAGTTGGCAGCGGTGCGGATGTTAGCATAAATAACCTTATTGATGCTACAGCATTAGGTAGCCTGGCGATCGCAAATACAAGTCATAAAATAGTGATCGGTCAAAACATCACTGGTATCGTCATTGGTGGTTATGCAAACTGGAGCAACCTGAGCGATGGCAGATTTAAAGAAGATGTAAAAGAGAATGTGCCAGGCCTGGCATTTATAAACAAGTTGCGCCCGGTTACTTACTGGATAAATACAGCTAAGCTTCAACGTCATATAACTGCTCAAATGCCTGATAGTATGGCCAAATGTTATTTACCTACAGCAGCACAAATGGAATTGGATAAAAATGCTACACATACAGGTTTTGTAGCACAGGAAGTAGAAGCAAGCGCCCAACAAATCGGCTATTCTTTTGATGGGGTGAATGCCCCTAAAAATGCTACCGATAATTATAGCATAGCATACAGCCAGTTTGTGCCAAGTTTGGTAAAAGCGGTACAGGAACAGCAATTGATCATTGAAAAACAACAGGCTGAAATTGAAGCATTGAGAACGGAATTGAAAACGGGCCTGGAAACTTTGAGAACAGCACTTGATGCCCTGAAAGCGAAATAAATAATTTAATGGTATTTTATAATTGAGCAAAATATTAATATCCGATCGCTTTCATGAATTCTTCTTTTTTTCTCCTTGATACATCTACGTACGTGCCGTTTTGTAACTCAATCTGGCCGCCATCTCCTTTGATGTAACGCTTTATATAATTTAAGTTAACAAGGTGTGAGTGATGAGTGCGGAAAAAAATATCTTCCGGTAACATTTCTTCAAAATCCTTTAATGTTTTGGAAGTGAGGATCTTTGTCTTATTTGCAAAATGAATGAAAGTATAATTACTGTTGGCTTCCAGGTGTATCACTTCACTTAGGTCATAAAAAAGTAATCCATCTAAAGTTGGGATGGCAAGTTTATGCAAATGCTTTTTCGGCTGTTGCATATTTTGTTGCAATAATTCAATCTGATTTTTTGTTTGCAGATTTTCTTTGCTACCTATTTTTGAAACGGCTGTTTTTAATTCTTCAATATCTACCGGTTTCAATAAATAATCAAAAGCGGCGTATTTAATTGCTTTTATGGCATATTGATCGTAAGCAGTAGTGAAAATAATGTGGAAGTTCTTATTGGAAATATTGTTTAGCATTTCAAATCCATTCATGGCTGGCATTTCAATATCAAGAAAAATAATTTGTGGCTGATTCAATTCTATGATCTCAATACCGTCTATGCCATTTGCGGCTTCTGCTGCAATTTCTATTTCAGGGCAGTACCGCTTTAGTTTTTCTTTAAGTGCAAGCCTGCCTTTTGCTTCATCATCTATGATCACTGCTTTTAGCATCATACAAAATTTAAATTTATAAGAATATGCGTGCCTGTTGCTTTTTCATTTTCATAAAGATCGTTGATCGTAACGGAAGCTGTAGTTTCTTTGTTGAATAACTTTATCCTGTCATAACTCATTTCCGAACCATAGGATTTTTCTTTGTTTTTATTTATTTTTTGAGAAGCCGCTCTTCCAATTCCATTGTCTGTTATTGAGTAAACAATTTGCTCCTCTGTTTTTGAAATATTTATTGATAATATTCCATCATTTGTTTCTTTATTCCTTAATCCATGAATAATAGCATTTTCTACAAAAGGCTGGATGATCAGCGCAGGTACTTTATAATCACTGCTCATTAGTTCTTCATTAATAGTAATGTTGGTGATGAATTTATTTTCACTTCTTAGTTCTTCAAGTTCAATATAGAGTTTAAGGGTTTCAATGTCTTTTGAAAAAGTAACAAAATTTTGTTTACTGCTGTCTAAGACATTCCGGATGAGTTTTGCAAATTTATTCAGGTATAGAGTTGCATTGTATTTATCATTACTTTGAATAAATGCATCAATGCTATTTATACAGTTGAACATAAAATGCGGATTCATTTGAGCCTTCAGGGCAGCCATTTCTGTTTCTGTTACCCTTTGTTTTAAAAACGCAGCTGATTTAACTGAATGTATCCTCAATCTTATAAATATATATATGGCAAGTGCAAGGGCAAAAAGTATGGCTGTTTTAAAAAGAATCGATTGATACCAGAATGGTTGGATACTAATGATCAATTGGCTGGTTGCTGGATTTAGCAAATTAGTATTACTTCCTTTTACCTGCAGGTTATATTCCCCCGGGGGCAGGTTAAGCAGCATAATATCGCCGTCCGGCGTTTCGGCCCATTCTTTTTTTTGTTTGCCCTGGGTAAGGCTATAATATAATTTATTTTGTTGCGATGCGGCGTAATTCAATAATGCAAAATGAATAAGTATTTTGTTAGATCCTGCCGGTACGATTAGCTTATAGCCGTTTTCCGTTGGGCCTGGCGGCATGTTCCTTTGCCCATCAACACTTATATCAGTAAAAAGAATGGAGGAGGATTTTGGCCTGGTCAGTAAACGGTAGGGATTAAATGTAGTAAGCGTTCTGGCGCTTCCCATAAGAATTGTACTGTCATCTAATAATCTAAAAATGCTGAATTCGCCACGAAAGTTAACTGGTAGGCCATTTGCAGATGTATAGTGCTGGAAACTATTTTGACCAGGATGGTAGGCTATTAGCTCCCTGGCCGCTATCATCCAGATAACCCCTGCT
Source organism: Ferruginibacter sp. (assembly GCA_039921685.1). GTDB lineage: Bacteria > Bacteroidota > Bacteroidia > Chitinophagales > Chitinophagaceae > Ferruginibacter. The sequence goes on along the minus strand of JBDSBG010000038.1, from coordinate 1,912 downwards.
TTGTCCTTTAATACCCTGATTATTTTGTAACCTGAAGTGCTCCAGGGGTCGGTAATAAAATCTGTCTTACCTGTTGCGGGTGTAAATTTTATAAGGCCGCCATCTGTAGCAATCCAGCAAATATTATCATTGTCAAAAATAAAGTGGTTGATGTAATTGTAACTTTTTTCTGCCAACTTATTGTTATGCTTAATTAAAATTTGGGTAAATGAATCAGATCTTTCGTCGTAAGCGTAGAGGCCTTTTGCTGTGGCAAAATATAAACGTCCTGTATTATCAGCCTCTGCTTTGTACACAACAGATTGATATTGGTTCAGGTAATTTTTTATAAACTTTCCCGATTTTGCGTCAAAAAGATAAATGCCTGTTTTATGAAAAACTGACCAATACAAGCCATCCTTCCGCTTCACAATATTTAATGCCCTGTATTTATTTTCAAAATTCGGAAAGCTGTCTGGCGGCAGGTAATATTGATAGTTTTCTCCTGCATGTCTTATTAAGCCGCTGTCTGTTCCGTACCAGATATTCCCTTCATCATCCTGTTGTATTGTGTAGATACCCCTACTAAGATCAGAAACTGAACCAGGCGGAATGTGGGGGATAATCTTAGTTAAATTCCATTCTTTATCATATTCAAACAAACCACGCCGATACCAGGCAGACATGAGGTATTTGTCTTTTAATTCCAGGAGTGCTTTAGGAAGACCAAAAGAGTTAGGATCATTTTTTTGAATATCTGTGTAAAGCAATTTATTTGTGAAATGTTGCTGTTGTAAATCAACAATGTTTATTCCGGCTGAAGTGCTTATCCATAACCGGTTGTCTTTATCCTTATACAGGCATGAAGCATCAAGGCCCTTGAAAGATGCGGGATTGCTTTGGTCGTTTGAATAAATCCTATACTGGTAGTTCCCCATATTTAATAATGCAATCGAATTGTTGAAGAGGATACAAAGCCAGTTGTTCTTATTTTCATCCTGCCATTCTTTGATGGTGAGTAAAAAAGGAAAAGGAATATCTATATCTGAGAATATCCCTGTGTCAGGATCAAATTCTTTCATGCCTTTGCCAAAAAAACCAACGAACATTCTTTTTTTTGTTGTTTCAATAATGCTTGTCACAAAATTGTATGAACCAGTGTAAAAGGGAATTAAACGATGGCTAAACGTATCAATACTGTATAATCCATAAGCGCTCCCTACCCACAATCGTTTTTTAGAGTCTTCCAGTATATGAGCTAAATGATTGAATTCTTTTTGAATATCAGGATTTAATATGGATGGGGTAAAATAATTGGTAAACTTATTTTGTGCCGAGTCAAACTGTTGTAAGCCGTTACTACCGGCAACCCATAGCCTCCCCCGGCTATCAACAAATGGTTCTGGCTTTTCATCGGTTGCAATACTTGTTTTGTCATTTGGATCATGGCTATAAAGTATTGTTTTTTCAGTATTGGGATCAAAATGGTAGAGGCCTATCAGACTTGAGACCCATAGCAATCCATTTTTATCTTCGCAAACCTGCCCAATATAATTTGAAATAAAGTTGTTTTTATTAAAGTAAGCTTTTGTTTTTTTTCCATCATACCGTAACAAACCATCATTTTCGGTACCAAGCCAGATAAGTCCGCGACTATCTTGAAATACAGAGGTTACTTCATTAGTTGGTAACCCATTAGCTGTACTCAGTAATTCAAGTTTTAAATTTGGAAAATCCTGTGCGTAGATTTTGTTTATAGCCAACAGACAGTATAGAAGCGATATCAATCCATATTTCCTCATCCTTTAAGTTATATTTTTTTACCGGGACATCATTTTTTTCTTTGTTCTAAAAAGTCCAGCAACAGATTTTTATCTGCTACTTTCACCGGCTTGTACATCTTTTTTATTTCTGCAGGTATGTTGTTCCATAA
>JBDSBG010000037.1:0-16344 GCA_039921685.1 Ferruginibacter sp. | reverse complement strand
TAAGAAAAAAAATAGCAGCCTAAAAGCTGCACTTTGAAAATTTATTCAAAAAGAAGTCTCCTGAAATATTTGCACAAGGCTAAAATAAAAAACCGTCTCAAAAACTTTTGAGACGGCCTCTTTTTTTTATTGAAGACGGGGTGTGGATTCGTTCCGCTTGCTAGCGGGATTCGCCCGACTATTCTTTTATTTTCAATCTCAGCTCTGCAGAGATTTTTTGACAATTCGATTAAAAAGAAGTGGATATTCTACCGCTTGCTAATTTTATTGTGCGTAATTACCTTCTGCAGTTTGCTTTTAAAACGTGTTATACTCTGGTTTCTTAATCCGTCATGCTTTGCAGACCTGCCATTAGTTCTTCTGCGCCACATTTTAAAACTGCTGGCTTTCATTTCTTTGCGCATTAATGCGATCACTTCTTTCTCTTTTAAACCAAATTGTATATTGATTGCCTCAAAACTCGTGCGATCCTCCCAGGCCATTTCTATAATACGGTCAATATCTTTCATAGCTAATAGCAATGTACTCATGTTTGGAATAATTTAATCCTGGTAAACACCATGTTGGTTAGTAACTAAGGACTATTCGTGCTTCCATTTTATTGGAACTTTTCAACCTTTTATTTTTCCTGCATTTATCGCTGCAATATCTTACATCCTCCCAAACTTTTTCCCAGCTCTTACGCCAGCTAAAAGGCCTCTGGCAGGCAAGGCAAACTTTGGAGGGCAAATGTTCTTTTTCTCTCGTTTTCATTTTTTCTGCGGCTATCAGCTAATACAAAAATTTCGTGATTGTTTAAGTGCATGTTTTTTTTGTCTTAATTTTTTCAGCGCTGCAGTATTCGTGCACAAACAGACCTGGCAAAATATTTTGAAACTCTAACACCCATATTAAACAAAAAGCCCTGCAATATGTTTAAAGACTGTCGTTCTTTTAAATATCTATTTTTGAAATTTCATTTACTTTCTATTAGTTTTTCGGTAGACCTCGTTCCTAATTTATGGATTTGATACAGTTACCAACGCTTTAACTCACTTGCATAAAAAGTATATTCCGGTGTTCCAATAACATCTGTACCAGTTACATCATACCAGGGAGAAACTCCCTGCATTGCATTATTAAGGAGAATATGAATACTTTGTGCTGGCATATAACTTTGTGCGATCATAAACTTCTTTTGTCCGGCTTCATTGACAATGACATCCATTACGATTACAGCATGTCCCGGAAAACCTCCTCTTATCAATACATCCCCCGGCCGAATTTCTTTTAAATCGATTTTCTTCAGTTGTTTGGACAGGGAAGCAGTTCCGCACATTCCAAATACGGTTTGCAGGTATTTATTAAAATGTTCCCCGGTATACGGTTGCAAAAAACGATAGGCATGCCCTTCATTATCATAAAAAACAATTGAATCATATTTTTTTTGATCGAAGAAGAACGAAGCCCTCAACCGCATGACAGCATCTGCACATTGCTGCAGGTCTTTGCTCCCAACCGGAATATCCAGTACGGCAAATTGTGCAGATTGGTTCGCTTTTGTTGTTCCGTCATATAGATAGACGGTCTTATCTTTCTTCAGGTGAATTTGCAGAAGCCACTGTGCAAATGAATTCTCTGTTGTATCCAATCTTCTAAAACCCTGGGGCAATGGTATTGCTGCAATATCGAAGTATGGATTCCCGTTATTACTATTTTCATCGTTATTATCCTTGCCAACTATGCTTACTTTACTTACTTGATCAACCTGGGCTTTAGAATCACTATTTTTACATGATATCAAAAACAGCAGCATACCGGTTACAGCGATTTTGCAGTTCATAAATGTTTATTTTTGGAATAATTAAATCAGCTGCAAGATTGCAAACCTTTTGTTTACAAAACCATAAAACTGAATGACGAATATTTTAATTATTGATGATGAGAAGGCAATCAGGAAAACCTTATCGGAAATTTTGAGTTTCGAAGGATATAAAATTGATGAAGCCGTGGATGGCGAAGAGGGCCTTAAAAAATTCAGTGAAAAATCGTATGACGTTGTATTGTGCGATATCAAAATGCCAAAGTTGGATGGCATTGAATTCCTTGAAAAAGCAAGGGGCATCAACGATGACATCCCCATCATTATGATCAGCGGGCATGGGAATATTGACACTGCTGTTGAGGCCGTAAAAAAAGGTGCCTTTGACTATATCAGCAAGCCGCCGGACCTGAACCGACTGCTTATCACCCTCAGAAATGCAGTGGAGAAACAAAACCTGGTTTCTGAAACGAAAGTGCTGAAACGAAAAGTGAGCAAGGTTCAGCCAATGATCGGCGAAAGCAGTTCCATCGAAAAAATTAAAAGTACAATAGAAAAAGTTGCCCCAACCGATGCCCGTGTGCTGATCACAGGCGAGAATGGATCGGGTAAAGAACTCGTGGCAAGATGGATACATGAAAAGAGCAATCGCAATAGCGGCCCGATGGTAGAAGTGAATTGCGCTGCAATACCCGGGGAATTGATAGAAAGCGAATTATTCGGCCATGAAAAAGGCTCTTTCACCTCAGCCATTAAACAACGTATTGGAAAGTTTGAGCAGGCAAACGGGGGTACGTTGTTCCTGGACGAAATTGGCGATATGAGCGTCAATGCACAGGCGAAAGTATTAAGAGCTTTGCAGGAAGGAAAGATAACAAGGGTAGGTGCCGATAAAGATATTAGTGTGGATGTAAGGGTGATCGCAGCAACCAATAAGGACCTGTTGAAAGAAGTTGATGAAAAGAATTTCCGGCTCGACCTCTACCACAGGCTTGGCGTAATTATTATTCATGTTCCTTCGCTGAATGAAAGGAGGGATGATATACCACACCTCGTGGAATATTTCTTAGAACTCATAGCTACCGAATACGGACAACCGAAAAAGGCAATGGATAAAAATGCCATGGAAGCCCTGAAACAACACGACTGGACGGGTAACATACGGGAATTGAGAAATGTTGTTGAACGCCTTATCATTTTATCTGGCAAAACCATCTCTTCCGATGATGTGGAAAGTTTTGTGCTACCGAGGAAGTAACACTCTTACTGGTTAATGGTTTTTACGAAAGAAAAAACCAACAACGTAATGCATTATCAGTAAACATGATAAATATTGGTTAAATATCAATTGAAATTGAACCCTTTTTTATATTAATTATTCATTATTAGGCTTTGAATCTTACTTTTGGCCCGATAAAATCAGACTTATGAGCATTGGTTACATTATTTTCATTATCGGCGCAATAGGATGGCATGTTGGAATGTATGGAATGTTTAAGAAAGCGGGTATAGAAAGTTGGAAAGCGTTGATCCCGATTTACAACACCTGGTGTATGGTAGAAAAAATGGGATTGAAAAAGATCTGGTTCTTTTTCCAGTTGATACCCATTGCCGGCCAGTTCATTACCATGTGGATCTGCATAAAATTTGTAGAACATTTCGGCCGATTCGGTTTTTGGCATCATACAGCCGCGGTACTGTTCCCATTTATTTATTTTCCTTACCTGGGATTTTCCAGTAATGAGAGATATGCCGGCAGATTGGTTGTTGATAATTATAAAAAATCAGGCACACGGGAATGGATAGATGCTGCGTTTTTTGCAATTGTAGCAGCAACCATTATCCGCACCTTTGTATTTGAGGCTTATACGATACCAACACCTTCGATGGAAAAAACCTTGTTGGTAAATGACTTTCTATTTGTGAGTAAATTTAGCTACGGGCCACGAATTCCAAACACGCCAATCGCAATGCCCTTTGTTCATCATAGCCTGCCACAGTCAAATATGAAATCATATGTGGAATGGATAAAGATCCCGTACACAAGATGGTTTGCTCACCCGGTCAACCGAAACGATGTAGTAGTATTCAATTTCCCAGTGAATGATACTCTTATTAATGATGAAGAAAATTTTGGAAGTAAGAAGACTTATTACCAGGAAGTAAGGGAGATAGGCAGGGATCAAACCTGGGACAGGTTCGGCGACAAGATCATAACCAGGCCTGTTGATAAGCGGGAAAATTTTATCAAGCGCTGCGTCGCTGTTGGTGGCGATGTTTTGCAGGTGATCAACGGAATTGTTTTTATCAATGGAAAACCACAGGAGGTGTTTCCTGAATCACAACGCTTTTATAAAATTGATGTACCAACTGATGGTTATCTTGATAATGATAAATTGCTGGAATTTGGTATTAAGATCAGGGAAGAGCAGGGAGATAAGGTGCAAATGAAAGCAAATACTTTCCTGGTAAATATTACCAACGAAGAAAGGGCTCATTTAAAACTTCCTGCTAATTATCCAATTTCCGATTTCATTATGGAACCAGATAGCCAGCTATTCCCATATTATGATACAGCTTCCAAATGGTCGGCTGATAATTACGGGCCACTTACAGTTCCGAAAAAGGGTTCTACCATCGAGTTAACGCCCGATAACCTGATCCGCTACCAACGTTGCATTGAGGTTTACGAAGGCAATAAATTTGAGAACCAGGCTGGAAAAATTATGATCAACGGCGTAGAAACAAAATCATATACATTCAAAATGGATTATTATTGGATGATGGGAGATAACAGGCACAATTCACTTGACAGCCGTTACTGGGGATTTGTTCCCGAAGACCATGTTGTTGGAAAAGCTTCTTTGATTTGGTTCAGTTGGGAAAATGGCCCACGTTGGAAAAGATTGTTCAATTCCATTAAGTAATTTTTTCTCACTTTTTCCTCATTCGCTACCGGGAAACAATGAATGAAACTTTATTAATTGTTTTTCAGCAATTCGGTATAAATCATTAATTTCATTATCGCTTTTGTCCTCTCTGCTCCTGGCAGGGAGGATTTTTTATCTTAAATATTGTTGCATATGAAAAAAGAAGAATTTCGTTTTGGATATGATGTATATGAATCTTCCAGTGACCTTTCCCCTGACGATGAATTGCTGCTAAGATCAGCGAGGGAAATAACCGCAAAAGCTTATGCTCCTTACAGTAATTTTTTAGTAGGTGCCGTAGCCAAGCTTAATAACGGTGAAACCATATCAGGCACGAACCAGGAAAATGCTTCCTACCCGGTAGGCATATGCGCAGAAAGGGTTTTGCTGGCATCCGCATCCATGCTGCAAACCAATGTACCTATTCAAACGATGGCCATAGCCTATCACAATATTAATGGCGAAAGCGATCACCCGGTTTCTCCCTGTGGAATGTGCAGGCAATACATCGCAGAATATGAAACACGGACCAAACAACCCATCAGGCTTATTTTGAGTGGGATGGATGGGACGGTATTTGTAATCGAGAAGGCGAGCCAATTGTTGCCGCTTTCGTTTGGGGGCGAGGATCTGAAGTAGGGATGGGGGAATAGTGAATGGTGAATAGTCAATAGCGAAATCTTTGAGCGCTTTACTACTTCATCGAACTAATTAATGTCTGAGGTGAAGATATAAACGATAACCTTTCACCATTTCCCATTCACTATTCCCCATTCACTATTCACCCTTGACTATTCACCATTCACCATTCACTTGCTATACACTATCCGATAAACAACCCCCGAATAATCATCACTCACCAACAAACTTCCATCCTTCATTACTTGTACATCCACCGGGCGGCCGAGTACTTTTCCATTGGGCTGCAGCCAGCCTTCCGCAAAGGTTGAATAAGAAGTTGCTTTTCCCGATGCGTCTAATTTAACAAGAGTGACGCGATAGCCAACCGGATCTGTTCTGTTCCAGCTACCATGTTCGGCAATGAAAATCTGTTCTTTATATTCAGGAGGAAAACTATTCCCGGTGTAGAAACGCATTCCTAATGCGGCAACGTGGGGACTAAGGATTTGTACCGGTGGTGCATAGTTGCTGCAATTTTTGCCCTGGCCTAATTCAGGATCCAACATATCTCCCTGGTGGCAATATGGATAACCAAAATGCATCCCCGCTTTTGGAGCCAAGTTAAGCTCATCGCCTGGAACGTCGTTACCCATATTATCCCTGCCATTCTCTGTAAACCACAATTGATTATTGGACGGATGCCAGGCAAAGCCAACTGAATTCCGAATGCCTTTTGCAAAAATCTCCATACCAGTTCCATCTGCATTCATCCTGGTAATGCTTGCATAAATCGGATCTTTTTCTTCGCAATTATTGCATGGCGCTCCAACAGGAACATACAATTTCCCATCAGGGCCAAATGCTATAAATTTCCAGCCGTGATGTTCATTGGTTGGGAATTTATCATATACTGTCACAGGCTTTGCCGGATCATGTAAATTATCCTCAACATGATCAATCCGCAAAATGGACGAGATCGTTGCAATGTATAAACTGCTATCTTTAAATGCAACGCCATTGGGTACATGAAGACCGGTTGCAATTATATAAACCTTGTCTGCCTTACCATCTCCATTCTCATCTTTGACAGCATACACTTTATCATTGTCCCGGGTTCCCACATACAAAATTCCCGAAGGTGAAACTGCCATACTTCTTGCCTTAGGTACTTCCGCATAAACACTTATTTTAAATCCAGCCGGCAATTTTATTTTGTCGAGATTGTATTTTTTATACAAAGCCTCGCTGTCGTTGTTTGTTGTTACCACTTTTTGTTCTCCTGTAGAACTATTGCAAGATGCTACACTCATATTGAAAGTGATAACGAATATGGCAGCAATGATCTTGAAGACAACATTTAGTGGATACATAAGGAAATTTTTTTGGGTAATGGTATGTAGTGCTGACAGAGGTTCCAACGGCAACCTGGGTATGGTAACATCTTTTATGCCGGAATAAGTTAGTTACAATCAAAAAAGAGTTTGTACTCCATTTCCAAACTTCGCTTCATGTTCAAGCAGCCATTGCTTTCTCCACAGATCACCTCCATAACCAACTAAACTGCCATTGCTGCCAATCACGCGGTGGCATGGAACTATGATCGCAATATTGTTTTTTCCATTGGCGGTCCCAACAGCCCTAATTGCTTTTACATTACCAAGCCGTTTGCTAAACGACAGATAACTCAGTTTCTCACCATATTTTATTTTTAATAATGCTGCCCATACCGATTGCTGGAATGGCGTTCCCTGCTGAGACAGATCCAGGTCAAAATCAAACCGTTTACCGGCAAAATATTCATCCAGCTGACTGATGCATTTATTTATAATGGATGATTGGCCGTTTTCATACTTGATTTCATTTTCATTTACAGAAACCCTTTTCCCGCTGTTTACAAAAGATACTTCAATAATATTAGTTGCTTCACTCCTGATACAAAGGGCACCCAGCGGGCTTTTATAATACAGCGTTTCGTTGGTCATAATTTTAATACTTGTTTTCATGCTCCGCTTGTCAAATCCGGGTTCAAAGAATTACTACCCTCCGGCAAGATCAATTCACAGCATTTAAAATTACAAAAAACGACTTTACTCCATCTCCTTTATATTTGCAGCGATAATGACAACAATAAAACAAAACGATAGCGCATTTTTTGAAAAAGCAATTGCTGCTGTTGCCGATCCCTATCGGATGAGTATTTTAAAAGAAATGCTGGAGAAAGGTTCTATCCGCTGCTGCGATATGGTTTCACTCACTGGTTTATCGCAACCCACCTGTTCTCATCATATCAAGTTATTAGCCGACAGTGAACTTATAGAATGCAGGAAGGAAGGCCGAAATAATTTCTTTACCATCAATAAAAATAATTTTAAAAAACTGGGTGGTTACTTTGAACAGTTTTCTTCTGTGTAGAACTGCAGCGTAGTGGGATAAGTACACGTATCTATCATTATTCACATATCAGCCTAACTGATTATAAAATTTCCGTTTTAACAACAGCATCAAGATTGAGTGTTCCAAAAATATGAGGAAAGATTTCCTGCACAGATTCTGCAAGCTGGTACTTTATTGGAGCGACCACTTTATCTTCATCGATGTACAGTAATACCAATTCCTTTTCATTTTCAAAATAGCGTTCAAGCACTCCCGTTATCTGGTTTACTGCACTGGCGTGGATAAAGCCTTCCGTTTTAAGGGACGATGCTTCATAAAAACCATCTGAAAGCGCCTTTTCCCAGTCTTCTTTCCTGGTTACATGATAGATCATGGTTCGAGCATATTGGCTAATGATAAAAGTTCATCCATTTTATAGTGATTATTCACGTTGTCAAAACATTTACTCATTTCTTCCAGTAAGAATTGAATAATGCGCTTGTTGGTCATCGGCCGGAAATAGGAATTAACAGGAGGTACAGAAAGGCGTTTGAAATAATTTTCAATGTCCTTGTGTGAATACATCTGGCCTGTTAAAGGATCGATGTAAAATTTTATTTTTTCTGATGCATGTCCCGATGGATTCAAAGCTTCATATTGCTGGTCAAAATAACCAAGTATAAACTGTCGTGGGATATTGATCGCTTTTACGGGAATATCAAGCAATTCACAGAGGATTAAGTAGATAATACCGTTACTGATAGAGTTTCCTTTTTTTGCTTCCAGGGTCTTATTTATTAAAAACGGATCCGGGGATTCATAACTGATCTCAACACCCATTTGTTTATAATAATTATAAAAAATGCTGTTGAGTACATTTGCTTTCTCCATGGGAGTGAGGTAACTATTCAGTTCAAGCCAGATGTTACGCCTCAGTTTTTCGAGTTCCTGCATGATCACTACTGCATTCATATCAGGATAATGGTATTTGGCTACAATGATGGCTCCCTGTAAGAGATCGGCTTCTCCATCTTTCCATTTAATGAACTCGGCAGTAAGGTCGCTGAAATGCAGGCGATGGATCAATAATTCGATCCTTTCCTGGGTTTCTTCATTATGTACGTTTTCCCACAAGTGTTCAAGATGCGGAATGATATCCTTTCCAAAGGAGACAATTTTATCGCTTATTGTGCTATAAACATCTTCATCCGGATCGTCGATCAGTTTCAAAAGTGCGGTTATTTCTCTGTTTTCTTTCAAATGTGGTATAACTTGATTATTTATAAACGACAATTTCGGGAAGATATGATACAAAATAAAGTGAAAACTTTCCACAGGGGTGCCAAACTTTTGAGATTGTTGTAACTATAACTTGTTGGAGGCTTTAAACGGGAAAGAAATATTCAATGCTCAACATTGGATGTTCAAGGGGAAACAGTCGCAATTAGTGATGGAAATGGAGCCGATAGGTGGAACTGTAGAAAAATATTCAATGCCCTACGTACAATACTCAATGTTCAATTTTGTTTCAATAAATGAGAAACTTCAGCATCAAAACTAAGATGTTGTGCAAGTAATTTTTCAAACTGCATCTTTTCATCCTGGGAAATAAAAACACGTTTGGGGATAATGATGGCTTGTATAGAATTATGAAAAAGGAAATAATAATTCTGGCTTTCCAGCTTTTTTGCAATGGCCTTCCATTGAAATCTTATTTCTTTTAATTCATCTTTGATAATGATACCTCCATCCGAAACGGTAACCTGATGTTCCAGGAATATGGAACTATTGCCCGGATCTTCTGCAACTTTATCTGCCTGGCGCATAGTTGTTGTTCTTATACCAAGAAAAGAAAGCAGCGTGGTTGCAACAAAAAAACCCACAACAACTAAAATAAATTTATCGGAACGGTTTAAAAAACCTGTATAATAAAAAGCCAGTAAAAGTAGGAGGATCGGCAGCAACTGTTTGCCATAATAGTAGAGTCTTTTCTTTTTATTGCCAGGTGCATCCCACATTACATAGGTGTAGTAATTTGCGTAATCTTCTTTGCTGATAGCAAATTTGAGTGATACCATATTGTGAGTTATTAACACAAAATTTCAAGACCCCGGCAGTGCATCAGTAGGGACTTTTTTCTGACTTTGAGTTTGCAGGTAATTCAAAGAAAGATTTTTCGAGCTTCATGGGCATTACCATTGTGGCTGTACTTACCAAAGTGAATTGCGGATTTTCAATAATACTTTTTAATGGTAAGGCATTGGACCTGGAAATTACATCATACCAATTTCCATATTTATGATTTGCAAAAATCGCCGCATCAACAGCTAGTTGGGAATTGAAATAAAATTTTTGGACAGCATTTTTACAAGTCAGGATCAATTCATCACATCTATACCCAAGTACCTCGATGACATTTTTATTGATCTCAGTTTTGATGATCTCATCGTCATTCACTCCGGCATCATTCCAAAGCAATGTCTCGGAACCAGACATCTTAGTGTATAATTTATTGGTTCCGCTTTCAAACAATTGCCATTGAAGCATGCTGCCATTTAGGGTGCTTTTGTAATTGCTATCTTTGATAAAGAACTCTTGTTTATCTCCCATCATCAACGATAACTGTTCACTTGTTGCACCGGGAATCTTGCTGGTATAATTATTTTGGTATGTGATCTTGCCTTCAAAATTTTGGCCAAATGAAACCGCCGAAATGATCATCACAATAAACTGGACAAAGATTTTTTTCATTTATTAAATATTAAATAATTTCTGGTTAATTGTGCAACAGCATGTCGATTATTTCTTTTTAGCAGCCGCTTTCTTAGGTGCTGCCTTTGCCGCCTTTTTGGGAGCAGCTTTTTTGGAAGCAGTTTTCTTTTTATCGAATGCCCTGGGTTCCTGAATCAGGATCATCTTTTTTATTTCTTCAAGATCAATTACTGCCAATTCTTCGGCGGTATATTTCCCCTTGGTACCGTTTGCCATCAGCTTCAGCATTTTTTTCCCAAAACGAATGAACGGGCCCCAGCGGCCATTTTCAATAGATATTTTTTCTTCCGGCCATTGCCTTATAAACCGATTGGCTTCCTTTTCAATTTTCTTTGCTATAAGTTCATCACAATCCTTTTGCGTCAGTTCGTCAAAATTATAAGCCCTTGGTACATTGATAAAAAGATCGTTCCATTTTATGAATGGCCCGAAGCGTCCCTTACCTTTCGTGATGGGTTTTTCATCATAAAATCCAATAGGAGCGTCTTCAATCTGTTTCGCAGTGATGATCTCAATAGCTCGCTTCATATCAATATCTGATAGATCCTCGCCTCTTGGAATAGAGATGAATTGCTCGCCCAACTTTACATAGGGGCCAAATCTTCCAATATTGATCGACACTTCAAGTCCTTCATATTCACCCAATGACAAAGGAAGCTTGAACAATTCCATTGCTTCATCAAAAGTAATTGTCTCAATACTCTGGCTGGCTTTGAGTTTTGCAAAACGCGGTTTGGCCTCGTCATCGTTTTGGGCCTGGGCACCCAGTTGAACCATCGGGCCATACCTTCCCATTCTTGCTGTAACTGGTTTACCGGTTTCAGGATCCACGCCCAATGTTCTTTCGCCTACAGCTCTTTCCGCAGTTTCCAGCGTATGCTCCACACCGATATGAAAGGGTTTATAAAAATCCGCCACCATTTTATTCCACACTATTTTACCATCAGCGATCTCATCAAACTCTTTTTCAATATTGGCTGTAAATGAATAGTCCATCACCTTGGTGAAATGCTGGTTCAAAAAATCTGTCACTACCAAACCAAGATCTGTAGGGAATAATTTCGATTTTTCTGCCCCTGTATTTTCTGTCTCCGATAATTTTTCAACTTTATCGTTTTGTAATTTCAAAACGCGGTATGTTCTTCTTACACCTTCTTTGTCTTTCTTCTCAACATAATTGCGTTTAATGATAGTCGATATAGTGGGGGCGTAGGTACTCGGCCTGCCAATTCCCAGTTCTTCCATCTTTTTTACCAACGACGCTTCGGTATAGCGAGCACTGTGTTTTGTAAATTTTTCGGTTGCGGTCATCTGCCTGAATTCAAGTTCCTGCCCAACCCTCAGATTTGGTAACCTGCTTTCGTCGGGAGCAGCTTCATTTTCTGATTCATCGTCATCCGTACTTTCCAAATAGACTTTTAAAAAGCCATCGAATTTGATCACCTCGCCGCTGGCAGTAAGATCTTCCTTATTGGTGCTGATATTAATTTTGGCAGTTGTTTTTTCCAATTCTGCATCTGCCATCTGGCTGGCAATGGTGCGTTTCCAGATCAATTCATACAAACGGTTTAACTCAGGATCATTCACAGTATGATTTTCCATGTAAGTAGGACGGATTGCCTCATGTGCTTCCTGTGCAGATTCATTTTTCGTTTTGTATTTACGCACCTGCAAATAGTTAGCACCAAAGCTTGCATTTATCTCGGCTTTAATAGCATCCATTGCCGTCTCACCAAGATTCGTACTGTCGGTACGCATATACGTTATCTTACCACTTTCATATAGCCTTTGAGCAAGCAACATGGTTTTACTTACACCGTAGCCCAATTTGCGGCTGGCTTCCTGCTGCAATGTTGATGTGGTGAAAGGCGCTGCAGGGGTGCGTTTACCAGGCCTTACCTGGATATCTCTTACGATATATTTTGCTCCAATGCAACTTTGTAAAAAAGCAAGTGCCGCTTCTGATTCTGTATATTTATTTCCTTCGGCCCTGAAAGGAACTGTTCTATTATTAAGATCTGTAGCAGCTAATGAAGCATCAACTTTAAAACTGCCAACTGCTGAGAATTGATTGATCTCTCTTTCTTTTTCAACGATCAATTTTACTGCAACACTTTGAACCCTTCCTGCGCTTAGGCCTCCCTGTTGGCCGATCTTGCGCCATAATACAGGGCTCAGCTCAAAACCCACAATCCTGTCGAGTATGCGCCGTGCCTGTTGCGCATTTACAAGATCCATATTAATTGTCCTTGGATTTTGTACTGCTTTTTGTATTGCTGGTTTCGTGATCTCGTGAAAAACAATGCGCTTGGTTGTTTTTGGATCAAGATTCAATACCTCCGCCAAATGCCAGCTGATACTTTCTCCTTCGCGGTCCTCATCCGATGCCAGCCAAACTTCGTCGGATTTTTTTGCAATACTTTTCAATTCCTTAACCACGCGATCCTTATCTGCAGGCACGATATATTTGGGCATGAAATTATTATTGATATCAATGCCCATATCATTTTTTTCCAGGTCGCGGATATGGCCATAGCAACTTTTAACCTCAAAGTCTTTTCCAAGAATCGCTTCAATGGTCTTAGCTTTAGCCGGCGACTCCACTATCAATAAGTTCTTTGCCATAATTTTTTCCTCTTTTTAACAGAATACGGTCAATTTTGTTTAATCCCCTCTGCCCTGAATCACTAACAACAATGCTATTGCATCGATGTTTTTTTCTTTGCAAGCTTGGTTTGTGCCTACCGTTGCCGTGCAGGTAACCATAAATCACAGTACATACAAATACGTAAAAAAATGGCGATCGACCATGCCAGGTAGCGTGCAATATTAGTTTAAAATTTAAAAATCAAAATATTTTATCACCTAAAATGATTTTAGTACAACCGATCATAAAAATGCAACGATCTCTTTTTTCACCTCTGCATCACGGTAAATTTTTCGGTGCCCCAGGCCTTTGCTAATTATAAATTTTATGTTTGGATGATTATCGGCTTTCACTTTCAATGCATCCGATATTGGCGTTACATCATCATCCTCGTCGTGAAACCAAAGTACCGAAGCCCGGATATTATTTATGGCACGGCGAATGGAAAACCAGGCCGGTTCTTTGCCGCTGGTCTCCAAAATAACCTGTTCCAGGGACCTTTTTAATCTTTCACTTTTAATACCGATTATCTTAAATGCGCTTTCGATTGCCGTTGTAGTTTCAGTGGCGGGGGCGATCAAAACCAGTTTTGTGTTCTCATCATGCGGGATCTCTTCCAATGCAAGGCAAATAGCCAGGCCGCCGAAAGAATGTGCGATGAATCCCTGGATGGGGCCATAAAGTTCAATAATTTTTTTTATCATCTTGCTGTAATCAAGTGCATTTACTGTTCTGCCTTCGCTGGCACCATGAGCCGGGGCATCAAAGGCCAGGATCTCATAGCCCTTGTGAGCCAGGATATTTACGTAGTTATCAAAATTGTGGCAATTGGAAGAGAACCCGTGTAATAATAATATCTTATGTTGGCTGGGATGATGGCAGCGAAAGCCTTTTATAAGCTTTCCTTCAAGCGTAAATTCAAGTGGCTCGGCATCTTTAAAAACCTGTCCCGGTTTTACCGATTTTAATATCGGTGTACAAAAAAGCCTGAAAGCTTCTTCCCCGGCTTTACGTTTATTTATAATACTTAATCCGTTCAATTTTGTTCGGATATAGCCAAATGCCAACTTTTTTTGTACATTCATCGCTTCAAAGTTAAAGAATATGAAGGTTGTAATTATCGGATCAGGCAATGTAGCCACAGTAATGAGCAGGCTTTTGGTGAAAAATAATCATACGATCCTGCAGATCATCAGCCGGAATATCGATCACGCCAGGATACTTGCTGATGAACTAAACGTGAATTATTCTGACCTGTCCGGCCAACCTGATGAAGCGGCTGATATCATCATTCTTGCTGTGTCAGATTTTGTTGTAATGGAAGGCTTGCCATTGCTGCATTTCAATAACAAACTGATCGTGCATACAGCAGGTTCTGTGTCGAAAGAGGTTTTAAAAGACCTTTCTACTAATTATGGTGTTTTATACCCTTTGCAAAGCCTTGTGAAAGATGCGCCAAATATTCCAGCAGATATTCCTTTACTTATTGATGGCAATACTGAAGCCGTAATACAGTACATAGAAGAACTGGCAAAAACCTTGTCGCCTATCGTTCAAAGAGTAAATGACGAACAGCGGCTGAAATTACATGCCGCCGCAGTTATAGTCAGCAATTTTACCAACCATCTTTTTTCTATTGCAGAAGATTTTTGTAATAAAGAACAGATTGATTTTAATATGCTGAAACCACTTATTATGGAAACGGCTCAGCGCATACAACATATTTCTCCTTCATTGCTTCAAACAGGGCCGGCTGTACGTAAAGACATTCAAACGCTGGATAAACATTTAAGGGTATTGACGAATCATCCAAAACTGAGGACGACGTATTTGAGGCTGACAGATAGTATTATGAACCCGTAAAAAGAAAGCCGAGCCCCTCTATCTCCCCGAAGGGGAGGAAACGTTATAGATTGTGTTATAGATAACGCAATAGAATTACAATATATTTCTTTTAAAAAAATCAGTTAATCAGTAGCACCATTTTGCGCAAACAAAATAATAATATATGGGCCTTCACATTATGTCCCTTCCCTTCGGGAAGGGGTTAGGGGATGGGCTTCTATCTCCCCGAAGGGGAGGAGACGAAATAGATTGCGTAATAGATTACGTTATGTCTTGTTTCAAAAAATCAATGACTATTATAAGGGTCTTCACATAACGTCCCTTCCCTTCGGGAAGGGGTTAGGGGATGGGCTATTGGGGATGGGCTATTGGGGATGGGCCATTGGAGATGGGCATTAATTATGCGGAAACACAATATCCGTCTGCACCCTATAAGGATCCACGGGTTTTCCCTCTTTATCAATGGGATCGGTTACATACACTTCATAGGCTGGGGCACGCATTTTTTTCTTACGGTCTTTCAGCCAGTCATTTAATGCTTCATAAGCAACCGATGTTTGATCATAAGGGCCATAAAAATGAGCAATGAGCACACTATCGCCTCCGCGGATCGTTTTAAATAAAATATTTTTCGGAAGCTTTGCGGGTTTTTTATCTACAGGCAAGCCTGCCTCGAAAAAGAAAGGCGCTCTTTGGGTGCGGTACCAGGCCATAGGTGGCCCAATTAACTTAAGCTTGTTCTGCCTGATTACTGCGCCCAGTTTGGTTCCATATATCTGTGCAAGTTTCTGGCTCAACCTGATGCTGGTGGAAGCGCTGTCTTTGATATAAATAATATTCGCCTTCAATGCAACCGTATCGGAGATATTTATGATGGGTGCCGTTTTCAGCTGTTCAACATCTGTTTTTTTATGAGTTGCCGTATCCTTTCTGAATATAACGGGAGGCGGAGCAGCTTTATCTTTGTCGTCTTTATTTCCGCCACAGGCTGCAAGGCAGAACACGCAACTGAATATAGCAGCATTAATTATAAGATCGTTTCTGTGGCCCATATTAAAATATCTTGAATCAATAATTAGGCAAAGTAACCAAAATATGTTTTTAATAACTATTCCCACCGGTAATAAAATAGTCATTCTAGCTTCTTATGAAAATCCATAACAGTTGCAATTTTTTTCAAATCTTAAAAAATGCAACCTCGTTGGTTGCACTTTTTTCAAAAATGATTTTTCTGCAACCAATCTGGTTGCACTTTTTTCAAATCTTATTTTTCTGCAACCAGCGGGCCCTGATAACCAACAAATTGTCATTTTAGAGCTTATATCTTGCATTTGATTTTCCTTAATTGGTAATTT
>JBDSBG010000036.1:0-12902 GCA_039921685.1 Ferruginibacter sp. | reverse complement strand
CGCGTCGGACAGGCTTTTGGCTTTGATAGAAAAAGGTATAACAGTGGCCCAGGTTGCCCGGGTAAATAAAAACTTTAGTGAAGCCGGCATCATGGTTCATGCATATTTAATGTATGGCTTTCCAACACAAACTGCACAGGAAACAATTGATTCTTTGGAAATGGTGCGCCAACTCTTTGAATCGGGCATTTTACAATCTGCTTTCTGGCACCAGTTTACTATGACAGCACACAGCCCTGTTGGCCTTGACCCCGAAAAATACCAGGTGCGTAAACTAACGGAGAACGTTGGCCGTTTTGCCAACAATGATATTGCCCACCTGGACCCCACCGGGGCTGATCATGAAAGTTTTAGTTTTGGATTAAAAAAATCGCTGTTCAATTACATGCATGCTACATGCTTCGAATATCCCTTGCAAAAATGGTTTGATTTCAAAGTGCCCAAAACGACGGTTGCACCAGGGTTCATCATAAAGGCGCTGGAAGAACCGGGGCTTACCAGTACAAAACCTACAGATAAGATTGTTTGGCTTGGCAATCCACCATTAGTTGAAAGTTTTACAAAATCAAAAAAAGGAAGCCAATGGGAGATGTCGTCGATTACATTTCAAAGCAAGAAAGAATCAATGACTATAAAAACCAACAGAGCCCAGGGACTGTGGCTGGCTGGCATGCTGGAAAGATTATCTGTAAAAAACAATAAAACCTACACAGTGCAGGAAGTAAAAGATGATTATGAGTCTGATGGACTGGAGGATTTTGAACTGTTTTGGGACAATAAACCCATTAGTGCCCTGTATAAAGTTGGCCTTCTAAAATTATAGCAGCGGTACTGACAATATTTATTAAAAAATCTCTTAATACTTCACGGCGTTCCAGGGTGAACGCCTGAATTCAATGGATTTTCCTGGTTGATATAAGTAGCATAGGGTTCTGAATTTAAACATACGAACAATTTACACCGGGCCAATTGGCACAACGAAAATGCCAATAGGATTTCATAGCGCACTACAGGTAAACTCATCTGTTCTAACAACTCTTTAATCGATTTTAACAACAATTATTATGCAGGCGGTATATTCTTTTCCTAAGATACAATTATATTCGCCTCCGCTAAATTCCGGGCAACGAAATTCTTATTCCCGGAGTCTGTAAAATTATACTGAGAAACTGGTTGCATCAACCATCAAACTTATTATTAATGTTGAGAAAAAAAGTGTCCCTGCACATTGCCTTTTTAATGACGATATCAGGCATTATAATTACATTTTTCCTTGTTTCCTGGATGACCAAAAAAGACATCGAGCTAATTGAACCGGTAGTTGATAACAGTTTTTCCAATTGCAGGCCGATGGCTGTTCGCCTGAATGGATACCAATATATAAGGCCCCTGCTTTTTGGCCAGGATGCCTGTGAAGCACAAACCCTTAAGCCAGTTAAAAACGAAATAGAGGCATTAATAAAATCATATGAAGGTGCAGGCATGCTTCACAGTGCCTCAGTTTACCTCCGGCAACTCAGCAAGGGTGATTATATTTCTATCGGCGAATCGGAAACATATAATCCAGGTTCGCTTTTAAAGGTACCTGAACTGATCACATTTATGAAGATGCGTGAGAAAGACCCCGGGCTACTCGATAAAAAAATCGCATACCTAACCCCGTTGCTGCTAAAAAAACAAGCTTATTTTCTTTCAAAAAGTATTGAGGTTGGAAAAACATATACCATCCGGGAATTACTTTATTACATGATTGCATATTCTGATAATAATGCTACGATGCTCCTTAACCAGCGTATGGATCTAACTATCTTCAAAAAAGTATTCACCGATTTAGGATTGGATGATCCAGACATGACAAAAACTGATATTCCTATTACCGCAAAACAATATTCATTATTTATGCGGGTGCTTTATAACGCTTCATATTTAAGCATAGCAGATTCAGAATACTGCACTGAATTGCTTAGCCATAGTGATTTTAACAAAGGCCTCTTAAATGGCTTGCCGAAAGAAATCAAAGTGGCCCACAAGTTTGGCGAGGCAAATGATGGACTCAATGCTCATTTTTGCGAATCGGGAATTGTATACATCAATAACGCAGCTTACCTACTAACGGTTATGACTAAAGGGAAAGACAATACCCAGCTACCAGCAGTGATCAGCGCTATTTCGAAGAAAGTATATGAAATGAAGAACAGGACTTAAAAATATACTTTAACCAGGGAATATCCTGGCTGGGAATGATCAAAAGGAATGTGAAAGCTGCAAAGCATAACTTTAAATTAAGATTGCTTTTATTACCTGGTTATCAAATTCAATTAGCTCCATATTTTTTATGCTTCACCATCCATACTGCAACCTGGTAAAATGAAATAGCTTTTTGTGCCAGGCTGTCTATTGGGGGGACCTTCGTTACATTCCCGGTTTTGAAATCAGGTATGAACATTCTTACTTTTTTTACCGGCGTTTGTATAACCACCTTATCATTAATTATCAATCCCAGGCTTTGGTAAGTACTGATGAATGCTTTTTCTTTTGGAGCTATCGAGTCCAACACATCCTGGCCGAAAAACTTACTGTAATAGGTAAAATGCAGAAGCCCCAAAATGGTTGGAGGAATATCTATTTGCCCTGTTAATACATCTACTTTTCGTTCAGCCGTGAACGTGGAGGAATAAATAATCAATGGTATATGGTAACCGGTTACCGGGAGATCGGTACTTCCCGCACTTCTTGCGCAATGGTCTGCCACAATCACAAAAATGGTATTGGCAAACCATGGCCTGGAGGCAGCCTTTCTCATAAAATCCCCAATCGAATAATCCGTATACTTTACGCCCCCCTCCCGGCTTTGACTGGAAGATGGAATATCTATCCTGCCATCCGGGTATGTATAAGGCCGGTGATTGGAAACGGTCATAATCTGCGAGAAAAATGGCTTACCCTTGCTGAAATTATCATCCATTGTTCGAAGCGAAAGATCAAAAAGATCCTCGTCTGCAACGCCCCAGATATTCGAATGATGAATCTCTGATGGTTTTAATGCAGTACGGTCAATTACGTCATAGCCATTGTTGGTAAAAAAATAATGCATGTTATCAAAGTATGCATAACCGCCGTAAATGAACTGGGTAATGTATCCTTTGTTTTTAAGAATGGTACCGAGGGAAAATAAATTTTCATTACGTGGGCGTTTGATGATGCTTTCCCCTGGCATCGGAGGAATAGACAATGACAATGCTTCCAGGCCCCTTACCGTGCGTGTTCCGGAAGCATACATATTGGTAAAGAACAAACTATGATCTGCAAGGCTATCCAGGTAAGGTGTTAGGTTTTGAGTATTCCCAAAAGCTTTTAAAAAGGAACCACTCAGGCTTTCTACACTTATTAAGACCACATTCATTTTCCTTTCCGGTTGATTTGAGGTTATCAAACGTTCTATACTGGAATCACCCGGGTGACGGAATACGGCATTTGGATTTGCAAGCTCTTGTTTCACAATATTAAATGCCGTTGAGTCTGGAATCGTTTTGTAAAACTTGAAAAAATCAAGCTCATGATTTTCATATGCCTGCACAAACTGGTACATGCCATTGCCAGCAAGCTCATTTGCGTAATTATTCGAACTATATGATACCCAGGCCGGGTGTATAACCATTGCTAATATGAAAGGCAAAGCCAGTAAGCAACATGCCAGCAGGCCCCGCTTAACCCGGCTATAACAGCTTCGCACAGACGCTGCAATCGTTTTCCGTACTGGCAGAAAAAAGATGATCGAGGCCAGCAACACCGATATTATAATCAACGGCACATTATAGGACTCCCTGATATTACCAATTACTTCATTTGTATATATCAAATAATCTACGGCTATGAAATTATAACGCCCCGAAAACTCCTGCCAGAACACAATTTCACTTACGGCATTAAACAACAGTAAAAAAACCGTTAGGAAAATCCAAAACTGTAGAATAAACCCTCGCCATTTATACCTGAAATCTTCGGATTGTGTACAGAGGAACAAAAAAATGCCCCATCTTACGGCAACAAAGATTTCGACCGCCTTGTAGAGGTCTTTGTTGTAATCCCTTGGAAAAAAATTTGTAAAAAGCAACAGGCATAGCAATGCTGTGAGAACAGAAATCGTTATGTACTTTGCGGCTTTTTTGTACAGGAGCTCACTGGTAAATGATACCTGCAACACAAAAGGGATGGCAACAAAAAAGCCCACAATAATATCATACAGCAGGCCAATAAAAAAACTTCCTGTAAATAAAAGGGAAAGGCTCATTCCCTTACCGAAAACTACCAGCAAAATCATCCTGGTAAGGAAAGAAATAATTATCACAAACATCGCCACTATAAAAACAGGCGCAAATTTATGCGGGGAAACAAGTTTATTGAACATCAAGGCGCAAGGTACGAAAAACTTTGCGGTTTGGAGGTGGATGTTTGCGATTTGGGTTGGACTTGTAAGCCGTTTATTCTGATCAGGCATTCACTGCATTCCCGCCACAACTTTCACCCCAATTCGGTTGCCCGGTTATTTTCTTCCCTCGTAATTAGAAGGATCAAATATTGCTTCGTCGATAGCTACGTTGGCTTTGCAATCATGGTATTTTTCTTTCTGTATCAACGTATCATTCACATAAAAATCGCAGGCCGTTTCCGACCAGCTCTGTCCAAAACGTTTATGCCCGCTGAACACGCCCTCTTCCTTTTCATCCTTATTATATTTTATAAACTTTAACAGTATCAATCTTTCTTTTTCTATCCACAACTGGTTCGTTCTATCTGCGGCACCCGATGCGCCAATCACAAATACAGGTTGTCCCTGCCAGATATCTTCGTACATTTTATTAAGATCATAACCCAGTCTTTGGATCTTATTAATCACAGAATCAAAAGAATGAAAATACATACCACCTAATAAAAAAGTGAGGTTATCCTCATTAAACGTTTTGCGGGCGAGCTTTCCTTTTCTAAAACTGTAAACCGAATCTTTCAAATAGATCACCGTATTACTGTCTTTCTTATCCCCAAAATCAATCCTGAACTTATCAGGAAAAAGAATTGCTTCATACCATGTGGAAGTATTTACAAGGCGATTGTTCCTGTATTGCTCAGAACTTTGGGTAAATGTAAAACTGCTATACCATTTACCAGCATAACGGTTATGCATAGCATTCAAAACATCTGTTGCCTCTTTATTTCCCGAAACGGAACAAAACGCGGCCGACAAAAGCAAGTAAAGTAAATTCATAACAACTACATTTTTGGTTGAGGAATGACTGCAAAATATGCCTTATTGAAAACACTGATGCCCGTTTTTTATGAGCGGAAAGATTAATCAGCAAACAGGAAAAAGTGAGTTGCGAAAAAGGTAGAATTGCTGATGTTCATCGGCTGCGTTGGAACCTTTCAGGGAAGGCTGGAACCTTTATGAACCCTCGCCAAAGGAAAACAAAGAAACGATTCCTGTAAAAAGCAATTCAACTGCCCTGAAATTGATTTTTGTTTGTAATAGACATTAAAGGATTTAGCAAATAGAATGGCACGGTTTTAACTATTTTTTCAAGGTTCTCCAATAATAGCTTATTTTCAGAATATAATTTACCTTTTATGTCAAACATCTACCCTTCTTCTTCGAGAAATTTTTTCCTCCTGGCTTCTGCCATTTGCTTCGCACAGGTACTCTTTGGCCAGGCACCAATTATAACCTACACTCCAGTGGTGGGAGGGTTTACTGCACCCATCAATGTTACCAATGCAGGTGATGGAAGCAATCGCCTTTTTATTCCTCAGCAGGACGGAAAGATATTGGTAAGAAATGGCGCCATGATGAAACAATTTGCAGACTTTGGCAATACTACTGCCGGTGGGGCCAATATCATACTTTTCGGAGGGGAACAGGGCTTATTAAGCATGGAATTTCATCCCCAGTACGATGGGGTAACAAACAGGTATTACTATCTTTATCATAATACCCCAGGTGGAGACATAGCCATTTCGCGTTGCCAAACCAAAGTAGGAAATCCGGATACTACTGAAATTGGTTCCATAACAAACATCATCACCATTCCCCATCCCAGCAATGGAAACCACAATGGCGGCCAGTTGAGATTTGGGCCTGATGGATATTTGTATTTTGCTACAGGTGATGGCGGGGGCGGCAACGATGTTCCTAATAACGCACAAACAGGCACTGTACTACTCGGAAAAGTGATTCGCATCGATATTGATCAAACTAGTGGAGGAAACAACTATGCTGTACCGGCAGACAATCCCTATATTAATGATCCTACCATTGATGACAGGATCTGGGCGCTCGGCCTTCGCAATCCGTACCGCTGGAGTTTTGATCGCCTTACAGGTGATATGTGGATTGGTGATGTTGGGCAAAATGCCCGGGAAGAAATAAATTACAGGCAGGCAGGATTAACCGGGCATGTAAATTATGGATGGCATTGCTACGAAGGTTATATTCCTACTCCAGGGGTTACGGCTTGCAACCCGGGAGCAGATTATGTACCGCCGGTTTTTGATTATCTAAACCCGGATTCCGGCCGTTCAGTTACAGGTGGATTTGTTTATCGCGGCAGTGAGTACCCGGCAATGTATGGCCGTTATCTTGCAACTGATGTTTATTCCGGCTACAGCTTCATATTATCTCCAAATGGCAGCGGCGGTTTTGATTCTACTTCACAGGCGCCAAGTGTTAGTACCATCGTTGGTTTTGGCGAAGGTGAAGATGGAACCATATATGCAGTATCGCAAGGCACAAATACACTTTATAAGATGGTTGCCATAGGTGGTACTGTATTACCCGTTAAACTCACCAACTTTTCCGGAACCGTTCATGAAAATTATAATGAGTTACAATGGCGCACAGGCTCGGAGATCAATACAGCCAGGTTCAATATTGAATACAGCAAAGACGGTTCTTATTTTACCAGGGCAGGAAGCGTGAGTGCCAGCCGTGATGTGGCAGGAGGCAATTATGATTTCAGGCATTTTACCAATAACAAAGGCGATCTTTTTTACCGCCTTGTTATAGAAGATGATAATGGCTCCGTAACATATTCACCAGTAATTAAACTCAAAGGAACAGATAAAGATAATATAAGGGTGTATCCAACTTTTGTTACGAATGGCGTTATAAACCTTGAACTAAATGGCAAATCCCTCAGCAAAATCAGGATCGTTAATACAACAGGAATGACTGTACTTAGAAAAGATATTACATCAAATTCTGGTACTATCACTATTCCATTATACGGGCTTTCAAAAGGCATTTATATTGTGGAATTGGAAGGAGATGGTATTTTGCAAACGGAGAAAATATTTATTAAATAATATCACCTTGCAGATCTGAATTATTCATCAAAAAAATTTATTTTTTAATTTCAATACCGGCCCTTCAATAAATTTATAAGAAGCTGCGGCCATTAAAAAACTTAGAAAAGACAATACAGGAAATTTAATAATCCACGAATTTGTTTTAAGTATTTTGAACAGCCCCAATGTATCAAAATCAATACTGTTCCACAGAGGGTTGAAAATATACAGGGTGAAATAATATCGGATCGGCAAATGAAAAATATAAATGCCATAGGCCAGAGTACCGATGTAAATCACCTTTTTATTTTCTAAAAAACGCTCCAGCGGTTTGAAATAGAATTCATAATTCGCAGCCTTTAATACCAGGTAAAGCGAACAAACACCCAAAACCGGCGCCATGAATGAATATTGAAGTACTAAAGTTAAAAACAGTACTGTCAGCATGAAGTATTCAAATGCACGACTCTTAAATATTTTTTGCGGCAATAAGTTTTCATTGAGTAAAACTGCCCCTAGTGCCCCTGCCCCCAGTGATGCCATGCGGGTTAATAATCCCCAGTAATTATAACCGGAGATAGAGGGGAAAATATTAAACACAGTTTGGGAATAACCAATCACAATCATTGCAATAATGATGAGCATTAAATACCAAGGCTTGTTTTTTAAAGAAAGCGCAATGAACGGCCAAAAAAGATAAAATTGTTCTTCCACACATAGGGACCAAAAATGCGTAACTGGATCTGTTGCAAGATTGTACCTTACGGCTGCATAGTTAAACGTGTAGCTAATTAAATAAATAAGATTTTCTTTAACCACCGGGAGGTCCGCAATCCAAAGAATCAATATAGTAAGATAATAGATTGGGAAGATTCTCAAAGTTCGTCGCCCTATGAAATTTTTATAGTTCGTTGCAAAACTCTTTTCATTGGGTCTCACCAAAATCGAAGTGATTAAAAATCCGCTGATCACAAAAAAAAGATCAACGCCGTAGTAACCTGCGTAAAAATGACGACCGATAAAAATGGCAAAGTGTTCTACTAAAACAAAAAAAATGGCTATAAATCTTAACCCATCTACCTTGCTATAATATTTCATTTACAGGGTCCGTCTTTTATTTAGATTAAAACCCCAAGATATAGAATAAAAATTATGATTGAACAATATAGCAGGTCATCGAAATAATCCCCGCCAGCCCAAGTACGCAGTATTCTTCCATTTCGTTTTCCCGGTTGTACTTCCCGCTCAGGATTAACAACCTTATTTAGTCACCTGCCTGTTATCCACTTCAAATGGATCTATGTGAAAAAGATTATTAGATAATCGCCGCCTAATCCGGCTTTTTTTGCCTACTTTCACGGCCTTTCATTATTCTATCAAATCCTCCAAACTACAATAACTATGTCTGCCAGCCTTTACACTTACCTGGAATTTAAGTGTACAAAATAATGTTTAGATGAATATTATTTTATTTTAATTCATTGCAGATATATTTATGAGGATATTTTTTACAATTATAGTTTGTTGCATTTTTAATTACACTTCCTTCTCACAAAATGACGCCAAGGTTGAAACAGTATATTCACTTGGCCAGATACCCGCTCCACTTGGTGTTTACAGGCACCAGGCAGAGGCCAGCCTTATCAATTTTACAGATGCAGACATCAATGATCTTCCTGTTGTTTTGAATGTAACAGGAGCAAATGCGTTTACTGATACACAAAGGGTATTCCTTGCCGCTCATGATACGATGATTGTAGATTTCAATACATTTTCTCCCTGGAACGCAGGTACAAACCTGCTAACTGTTTCGGTACCCGATGATGATGACAATTCAAATAACAGTGCAGCCTACACGCAGATTGTAAACAACAATACATTTAGCTATGCAGACAACGGCCCTCTCGCCGGAGCTGTAGGATTTGGAACAGGGAGCGGTATTCTTTCAACACGTTATGCTTCCAGTGGAAGTGGCGTGGTAACGCAAATAATCGTTCATATCAGTGACCAGCCATCTAATATCGGCAATGCCGTTTATGGAGTTGTACTTGACGGTGCCTCGATCCTTGCTCAATCCGATCCGCATGTGATAGCGGCAAATGAGCTTGATACTGATGTGAGCTTTGATATCATTAATCCTCCATCCGTACAGTATAATTTCTTTGTGGGCTTATTGCAAACGCCGAATGCTACTCCATACTTCCCGGTGGCCTATCAGAACGAAGGCTTTAAAACACGTCCAAGCGCCTATTATGCGAGTTATCCAGATGGCACAGGGTTGGCTCCTTCAACTACAACAGGCAGGTTCATGATAAAAGCTGTGCTGTCAATAGGTGATGTTACACCGTTTAATTCTTCAATCAACCAGCCAACTGATTATGTTTTGGCAGGTTGGGATTTTTCAGGTATAAATTCTCCCAGTCAATTTGCTGCTACTACTTTTGATACCGTGCTTGCTTCCTCAAATTTATTAACAAGGGGTCCGGGCGCTCCTTCAAGTCCCGGTGTGCATGCATTCCGCACAACAGGATTTCAAAATGATGGCATATCTACCAGTAACACAGATTATTTTCAAATTACCTTATCGCCGAAACCAGGTGATGCAATGTCTTTATATTACATTGGGGGCAACCTGCATAGCAACAATAGCAACATCTCAGTCCCAGGATCATCCATAAGGTCGCAATTTGCATATAGCCTTGATGGAACCAATTTTACTTTGATAGGTTCTTCGTTCCAATCAAGCAATATTGTGCAGGAATTTGCAGTTGCATTATCGGGCATTGCCGCATTGCAAAATATTCCCGGGGGCAGCACGGTAACCATCCGTTTCTATGCAACTGGAATCGCTGCAAATGCTGATTGGGGATTCTTCTCAACCAGGCCCGGTTACAATGGATTGGCGGTTTATGGGCGATTGATTTCCTCCGCAAACAATTCAATACTAACTGATCCGGTAATTCCAACCGGCGCTGATTATACTTTGGCAGATTGCAGTGCAACAGCAACAGGTTCAATTGGATTTAAATCAACAGGTATTTTTTCTGCTGGTAATAAGTACATTGTTCAGCTTGGAAAAATATACCAGCCACATGCAAATGTTTACAGGTTTAAATACCCGGTTAATGTAGGAGAAATTACAAGCAATGCAAATAGCGGGACGATTAATTTTACCATTCCTTCAGGTACAAGTTTATATGATTATGCTGTAAGAATTATAAGCACGGCTCCTTATACTGCGGGATCATTTTCGCAGCAATTTGTTGTAAATGCTCAAAACTGCGGCAGCCAGCCTGAAGATTTCTTTCGAACAAAAAATTCCGGCAACTGGGCTGACTTAAATACCTGGGAGACCATTCACGGGGCCGGAGAATGGGTTCCCGCTACTTTAGTACCTGATGAAAATGCAGGCCAGGTTGAAATCCTAAAAACACATGTTGTTGCAATAACGAGTAATGTAAGCTCAACAAATTTAATAATCAAAGGCGAACTAAAATTATTTAACCGGGGAGATAGTGTGGGTACTATAACGTTGAAAAAACAAAGTTCACCTGTCTCCTATCCAATGAAAATAGATACTTCCGGCACTTTCAATGTTGTTTCTGCTGCCGCTGTTTTCAATGATGCAATTTTAATTTTGGATGGTAAAATATATTGTTCAGGTAGGATAACTGTGGGCGATGGGGTTACTGTTGCAGCCGGTTTTGAGGCACTGGCAACACAGTCAAGCCTCGTGAACTGGCGTGATGGATCAGTATTGGAATGGAACAGCACTGCAGGTGTTGGCCCATCCTGTGTTGCTGATTATTTCCCGGATAATTTCACTGTTACAACTTTACGACTAACAAATATTCCTGGCGGGAGTGTGGGCAGCACGAACAATTTTAATATGAATGGATTACTGGAAGTGAATACCCCCGTTAGCTTTACCGGTAGCGGAACAAAAACATTCAGGGATGGCATTATTGGATCCTCTTCACTAACGCAGGCGCCTGGCTGCGGAAAATTATTTACTACTTCAACCTACCAGTACATACCCCCATCCGATGCAACAGTTGCTGTGATGCAGGGCATACTCGCCGGCAATGTACATATCGATCTTAATGAAGAAGGCCTGGTCCTGGCAGGCGGCGCAACTATTCCCGACACATCCAAAGTAACTATTACGGGTAGCTGCCTTGCATTGCAAAATATTGAAGTGACAGCGGACGCTGAATTAATACAGGCTGCAGATACTCTGATCATCGAAAATGCTAATCTCCTGAATAGTGGAAAACTAACCGGGCCGGGCGTCGTTCGGTTTACCGGAAATATGATGTCAACCCTTTCATCGCCTGGAATGCTTACCGCCCCGGTTACTTTGTTCAATAAGCAATTACAACTGGGTTCAACTGTAAATTCCGCTGACCTCAGCCTTTATGCAGGAAGTAATTTATTTCTTAACAGTTTTAATTTAAATATGTCTGCAGCAAGCCTGACTGCAGACAGCGCCAATTATATCGTTACCAATGATACGGGCAGGCTTAGCCGCCATATTGCTGAAGCTCCGGTGTTATACCCTGTAGGCGTAAACGCTACTTCGTATACACCAATCACGATTACGAATCCTGGTATTGAGGACAATATAAAAGTACGGGTTGCACAAGGTGTACAGGCAGGTAGTCCCATTTTGACTGAGAACGTGGACCGCACATGGATTGTTGGAGACACTGCACAGGCCATTTCCGACCTTGTACTAAAAATGCAATGGAATGAATCGGAGGAACAAGTTGATTTTGATCGTACGAATTGTTATGTCTCACATTATGCTGTTTGCCCGCTAAATTGCGATGGTGCTTATTTTGACTTTGCCGCAACAACAGCAGCAAGCGGAAGTTCATCTTTTACTATTGAAAGGAACGGGATCAATAATTTTGCATACCCATCTTTCATCGTTAGCTCAAAACCATTTATATATACGTTTACGGGTAACGGTGACTGGAATGACCCGATCAACTGGTCGCCCGCATTGGTGGCTCCAGCTATTATACCAAGAGGTGTGATCGTGGCAATTGACCCTTTACCAACAGGAGAATGCATCCACAACGGAAACATTACCATCAAGGCCGGTGCGAAATTGATCGTGCAGCCGGATAAAAAATTAACCGTGAAGGGAAATTTGATTGCAGAGTAGAAACTGTTGTGAGATAATTCGTTCCTGTGATATTTTTTCTTATTCCTTTGAAAAACGGTTTCCTCCCATGTTTTATTAGCAATTCTTTGCACACATTCATCCCCTTTTCTAGTAATGAAATCTTCGCCTGGAATCAAAAAGGTACTATATCATTTCATCCAGAGTTGAAAAACGGTTGTCATATCTGATAAAAATTTGGGTTTTAATAATTTAGAAAATACAGATTTTGCAACAGGTGTCATTACCAAAGAGCTTAAAATTCCTTTTTATACCAATTAGATATTAATACTTGTCTGTCAGCCTGAGCTTGTCGAAGGTGATCTTCCTAACTAACCCGGCTTCGACAAGCTCAGCCTGACAATTCTTCGGTGGTGCAGCTTTAATTTCTATT